>JBFFGY010000129.1:0-7431 GCA_041557215.1 Alphaproteobacteria bacterium | reverse complement strand
GAGTTCAACGCCGCACGGGGAAAGTCCCGCCTCTTATGCCAGCCGGCGCACCAGAAGGAAGGCTATGGTTGCCCTGAAGGAATGCCGGCGAATTAGAAGGTCACCGCCCGGCGCTCAATAAGGGCAGTCCGGCCTTTCGCAGGGGCTGGCGGATTTGGCGACGACATAGGCGCCGCAGGCGGGGCACTGGACCGTGTCCTCGACCTCCGGCGTGTTGCTGCCGCAGCCGCCTGCATTCTGGCGCGGCGGTTTGTTGGCCTGCTGCTTGCGAGCCTTGTCGATCTGGCCGACGATCTTGAAGCCGTACCAGATCGCAACCACGATACCGATCAGGACGGCGAGCTTTGTGAATCCGAATCCGAACATGACCCTGTCTTTAAACCTTGCGGTTGCGTGGGGTCAAGCGCGTCAAAGGCCGTAGCGCCCCCACAGCGCCCGTTCCTCGATCGCGGAAACGACGTCGGCGGCAATATCCGAGCGGCTGCCAACGCCGAATCGCTTCTGAAGCCAGCCGCGCGCAACCTTGATCTGGCGCAGCTTGACCTTCTCGCCGAATTTCTCGCGCAGCACGCCATGCAGATTGCCGACGCCATCGGTCAGCCCCTGGTCCATGGCCTGGCGGCCGGTCCAGATCGAGCCGTCGAACAGCCTGTCCGCCTTGTCGCCGATGCGCGCCCCGCGCCGTTCGCGGACCCAGCCCTTGAACTGGTCGTGGACATCCTCCTGGATCGCCTTCAGCCGCTGCACGTCCTTCGGATCCTCTGGTCGGAAGGGATCCAGCATGGCCTTGGACTCGCCGGCGGTATGGATGCGCCGCTCGACGCCGGCCTTGGCGAGCAGGTGCTGAAAACCGAATCCGGCCGATACCACGCCGATCGACCCGACGATGGAAGCTGCCTCGGCATATATATGATCGGCCGCGCAGGCCAGCCAGTAGCCGCCGGACGCCGCCACATCCTCGCAAAAGGCATAGACCGGTATGTCATGTTCGTCGGCCAGGGCGCGGATCCGGGCCGCCATCAGCGCCGATTGCACCGGCGAACCGCCGGGCGAATTCACCGATATCGCAAGGGCAGCCATCTTCTTGGTCTTGAAGGCGCGTTCGATGGCGTCGTTCATATCTTCCAGCGTCAAACCCTTGCGGCCGAAACCGACCTGCCCGATGACGCCCGAAAAGCGCAGGACGGGCACCACCGGCCCCGCCGCGAAACGTTTCGCCAGCCAGTTGCCCATCAATGGAACCCTTTCCAACCTGCTCTCTCTGTATCGATGCGCCATGGCGGATAACATAAGAGGCAGCGATTGTGGCTACAAGGCGGAATGAAGCTCTACAGCATCAGCGCCTCGCCGTCGCGCAGGATGGCGAGTGCTTCGTCGGCGTAGCTGCCACCGTCGTTGTGAAGCGTCAGGCCCGGGCTGAGGCGCATTGGCGTCTTTACGCCGGGGCGGGCGCGTACGATAACGCGCTTGGCCTCGCGGCCGGCCTTGGGCCACAGGGGGAAGACCACGATGCCGCCGGCGCGCCCGTGGAACAGGGCCAGCAATTCGTCCAGCCGGTCGGCGCGGTGGATGAAGGTGATGCCGCCCTTCGGCTTGGCCACCCGCAAGGCGAAATCCACCCAATCGGCCAGCCTTGCTTCTCCCTCCACATGCGCCGCGGCTTTTGACGGGTCGGGCGGCGGATCTGCGCGCCCGGCGGGAAGGTAAGGGGGGTTGGCGATTACATGGTCAAAGCCGCCACCTTCGAGTTCACGCGGCGGGCGCAGGAGGTCTCCCTCCAGGATCGCCACACGGCCCTTCATATCGTTCAATTCCACATTGTCGCGTGCCAGGTTGACGAGTTCCGGCTGCAGTTCGAGCCCTGTGACATGGGATCCTGGTACGCGCGAGGCGAAGCAGAGGGCCGCCGCACCTACCCCGGTCCCAATGTCCAAGAGCCTTTCCGTTCCCGCTGCCGGCACGCTCGCCGCCAGCAACACCGGGTCCACCGCCGCGCGATAGCCGTCCTGCGGCTGGCGCAGGACGACCCGTCCGTCCAGCAGCCCATCCGGTCTTTCCAGTTCGGTTTCCGTCTCTCCGGCTGCCGCCAGCAGGCGCATTGCAGCCTCGTAATCCTCGTCGGCAACCATCAGCCGGCGCGGAATCGCGGATATGGATCCCTCGGCAAAGCTCATATGGGTATCCAGTATGACGGCCTCGATATTCTCGCCCGCCAGCAGCGCCGACAGCCAGGACAGCCGCACCGGATCACCGGTTCGCAAAATTTCCTTCATAACCTACTTTACTAACATGTGCTTTTTGGTCCACTTGACCGCTCGTTGGGTTAAACTATGCTCGCGGCCAGTTCGCAAGCCCATTGAATGAGGGGAATTCCTTTGGCAGTTGTCGGCGTGGAAAAGGAACAGGCGGCAAAGCCGTCGCTGGATGTGCTGCATGGCCTGGTCATGGAAGACCTGGCCACGGTAAACCGCGAGATCGTCGAAAAGATGCAGAGCCCGGTGGCGCTGATCCCGCAGCTTGCTGGCCACATCATTGCTGCCGGAGGCAAGCGGATGCGTCCGATGCTGACGCTCGCGGCTGCCCGGCTATGCAGTTACGAGGGCAATGAGCGCCAGTGCAAGCTGGCGGCCTGCGTGGAATTAATCCATACGGCAACGCTCCTGCACGACGATGTCGTGGACGAGTCGCTGCTGCGCAGGGGACAGGAATCGGCCAATGCCGTCTGGGGAAACCAGGCGTCGGTGCTGGTGGGTGACTTTCTGTTCAGCCGTTCCTTCGAACTGATGGTCGAGGACGGCTCGCTCGAAGTGCTGCGGATCCTCTCCGGTGCTTCCGCCGTGATCGCCGAGGGCGAAGTGCTGCAGCTGATTACCACGAACGACACCGCCACCAGCGAGGCGGACTATCTTGAGGTCATCCGCTGCAAGACCGCGACCCTGTTCGCTGCGGCGGCCGAACTTGGCGGTGTTGTCGCCGACCGGTCGGCGGAGGAAAAACAGGCCCTGTCCGACTTCGGCATGAATCTGGGTATCGCCTTCCAACTGGTTGACGATCTGCTGGATTATTCGGCGCTGCAGGCGCAGCTGGGCAAAACCGTGGGCGACGATTTCCGTGAGGGCAAGATGAGCCTTCCCGTCGTGCTGGCCTTCGCCAGGGCGAATGACGAAGAGCGCGAATTCTGGACCCGCACGATGGAGCGGATGGAACAGGAAGAGGGCGACCTCGGCCAGGCCATCGCGCTGATGCAAAAGCACGGCGTGCTGGACGAAACCGCCGCCCGCGCCTGCGACTATGCCGCCCGCGCCAAGCAGTCGCTGGCCGGTTTCCCGGATAATGAGTTCCGCAAGGCGATGATGGAGGCCGCCGACTTCGCGGTCGACAGGGCGTACTGAGGCGATTGGCCGAACCCTTGGCGCCCTGTCAGTAAGGCCTTGCCAGGCCAACTTCGATGCTGTAGCCGCGCTTGTCGTATATATCGATGCTGCTGCGGACTTCGCTGTATCCGACCCCGATGCTCGGAGAGAAGCCTCCAATTACCCAGTTTCCCTTGACCAACTTGGCGTTGGCCACCGTGATCAGGTCCTCCTGAAGGCGGTCGAATCCAAAGGGTGTTTCTTGATGCCGGTCGCGGACAATCGCGCCCGCAATCGTGAAACGGTACCCGTTCCCGGGAACCGCAGCCAGCTTGACCGATCCACCCCGCCTGTCGAAGGAATACACATCTATCTCCGCGCTGCGCTGTCCGAAAATTCCGGCCAGTTGCACGACAACCGACCGGCCTAGGGCCACGCGTGGGCCGATCGCCGTCTCCCACTGGGCGAAATCCCGGTCGGCATTTGTCGCATATTCGCCCTCTGTCAGGACGAGGCTCCCGCCCATCCCGACTGGTCCGGCCAGGTGGTGGCCGGCCTTAGCGAACCAGCTGAATTCCCGACGGTCGAGTTCGCCATTGCGGAAAAAGGGTTGGACGGCAACACCCGTCAGCATGCTCCACTTCCTGCCGCGCGCCATCGCGGCCAAGACCAGTTTGGCGTTCGTTGCGGGTGTTCCTGCTTTGCTATGAGGTTGGGAATGTTCCAGATCGACGCTGGCCAACAGGCGGGTGTCTTGCCGCCACGCTGTGCGCAGTGTACCGCCGATCGCGACGTCGGCGCGGACGCCCGATTTCGCCTTTGCGTCGTCGTTTACCTGGAATGGCAGGCCGAGAAACTCGACGCTGCTGTTGTGCGTACCGCCGGTGACATTGCTGTCGGGGATTACGCCGAACGAAAAGCGGCCGATGAAGGGCATTCGGTCTTCGATCGACCGGATCCTGCCTTCCAGGTTTCGGCGCACGGTCGGGGGCGGGTCGCGGCCAAGCTCATCGATCAGGACCGCCATGGCAGCGGCTAGCCTGCCACCCGCTTCGTAAGCCAGCGCCAGCTCTACCCGCGGCCGCGCCCAGTCCGGGTACCGCTCGCTCAGGGCTTTCAGGCGGCGTACCGCCTTGTCGTGCCGGGCCAGGCCAACCTCGGTCTGCGCTATCACGATCTGAAGGTCGCGGTCGTCGGGCCTTAGCGCCTCCAAGGAAAGCAGAACGCCAAGCGCCTCGTCCAGCCGTCCCCTGGCGACAAGGCCCGCGGCCAAGTCGCGCAGGATACGCTCCTGCGTGCGGGGATCATCGACCGGAACGTCACGCTTTTCTTCGGCAAAGCCATCAAGATTCATTTCCGCCGACACTGTTCCCGCCGACAATGCGGCAGTTAGTTGCAGCAAGACCGCGAAAAAGCGGAGGTGTGCCCGTTTGCCGCCCCTTGACGCCGGGCGTGCCGATTCCCTTGCCATCGATGAAATCATAATTGCCGGTGGCGCTTGAGTTCCCCGTTCCGCTATCTTGCTCCCCAGAAACCGCCATAGAACAGGTCGCCCTCGGCGGACTCGGTCTTGATTGCGCCCGCGGTCTCTTCGGCTGAGGGACCATAGAAGGCCCCTTCCATCAGACCATTGCTGTTGAAAAGAATACTGCTACCCTCATCCGGCGTAAAAAGTCCGGTAACGACATTTCCGGAATAGCTGTTTCCGGTAATCACCCCGCTAGCGTTCAATTCGTATGTGCCGATGACATTGTCGCCGTCGTCGGTTACGTCGCCGGAACTGTAAAAATCGATCAGCGCGAGGGAGAAATTGACATCGATCGTCGCGGTCGATTCCGCGTCATAAGTTGGCCCGTCGACCAGTGCGATTTGGCCGACGAAGACGCCACTATATGTAAAACTCCCCGTCGGCACTTCCGCCGCCGGTGTTTTCAGTCCGTAGTATATTTGGTTGACGGTTACGTTTGTTCCGTCATCCACATAGATGGCGCCGAAGGTTCCGTACTGAGACGTCAATGGATCGTCATCATAGGAAAATATTTCGACACAGGTGCCCGCGATGCCGCCGCAGTCCGGGCTTGCGTACCGCTCCCCGGCGTCGCTCAGCAGGTATGTCGTACCCCCCACCGTAACCCGCCAAATGTCGAGTGTGGTATCGTATACGATATCGCCATAGGCGGGAAGTGTGTCGCCATCGACAAGGAGCGCTATTCCGTCATATGGAAACTTCCAGTTGCCCCCCCGATCGAGATAATCTTCGATTCCCTGCGTTATTTCGGGCTGATTTTCCTCGGGCAGCACATAGGGGTCGCTGGGCGAACCGCTGCCGCCGACACCCGCAAGATCGGGCCCGCCCGCCCCGCATCCGGTGAGGGCATAGCTTGCCGCAAGCAAGGCGGCAGTTGCGTAAAGCCTGAACATCTGAGCCTCCTCAAGAAAGCAGCAGTTCTTTCCCGGAACCGGGCCAGATAAACTTTAGGTTTAACTTGATAACACTCCCGGCGCCCGTTTCGAATGATTTATCTCAAATTGAGGCTGGCTTCTCTGGTGCCGATTACGGACCGTCCCTCGGGCGAACCGACCTGCATCCGTCAGTAGGAGATCAATGGGTTATCATGCCGGTACTCAGCCCTATGCCATAGGGCGGGATAGCGGAGGATGCCGATCAGTCAGCCGTCGGGCGGAAAAGACCCTATAAGCTATCTATAGCCGGTTATTCCGCCGGGTGCTGTAGGCGGGCGATACGCTGTTCGCGTTCTTCCAGTTCCACCTCGGCGCGTTCCAGAAGATCATCGACCGCATCGCGCTGGCCATAGAAGGCGAGGCCGATCCTGACTTTTACCGCGATGTTGCACCCCTGCCAGGGGACTTCCACCTCGTCCAGATAGCCCTTCAGCATGGCGGCTCGCTTGCGGGCGTCGTCATGGCCGATCAGGGTCAGGGCGGCGGCAAATCTTCCGCCTTCCATCGAGCCGATCCGGTCGACCTCGCGAAAACGGGTCTGCAGGATATTGCCGACAGCAGTTAGCAGGTAATTTGCGGCGTCGCGGCCATGTTCCTCTCGCACCGCTTCAAACCCCATCACATCGACCAGCATAAGGGCGCCGGTATCGCCATAGCGACGGCCACGTGCAAGGTCGTAACGCAACGCCTCTTTGAGGCCGCGCCGGTTCAAAAGCCCTGTGACCTCGTCGTAAGAGTTGCGGCTTTCCAGCCACTGCAGACGCCGCTCGGCCGCCTCCAGCGCTTCCTCCGCGGCGGCCGCGCGGGCAAGCGCGTTGTCTACCATACGCCGCATGGTCTCATCGACGGGCGTGACCGGCGGCGGCTCCTGGGAGACATGGACGGACGGTGCCGCCGAACCGATCGTGCGGCTTGCGTTGCGCCTTGCTTTTGCTTCGTCCTTGCGACTGTCGTCGGCCATCTGATTCTCCCGGCTGCGCCTTTGGGGTGGCAACCTGCGATGGAAGTGTAGAAGAATGTCCTTAATTTGTTGTTAATTCGGTTTTTCCCGGTCCGGCCCCATACAGGCCGCTGGGTCGGGTTTGCGTTTGTTGCCCGGGCTGCTAGCATGGGCGAAATGTTTGGCATTCGGGGCTTGCGAAAAACCGGCCTTTAGCCAGACGACATTGAGAACCCTTAACCGATTGGAGGACCGCAATGGCCACCAATGCCGAACTGGCCGCAAAACTGCTTCGCAACGCAGGCGAGTTCTTCCGGAATATCGGCGCCAACACGCCACAAATTCAGGACCAGATGGAACAAAACGCCCGCACATACGACATCGTCGCGAACTGGCTGGAAGAGGATCCGACCGGCGAGGCGCTGATTTCAGCGGATCCGGACGAGGAATGATCGCGATACCCCGCCCCGGTATAGTCGGCACCAGGCCGTGGCCACAGACAAAAGCCTAAACCTGCAAGGCAAGACGGTTCTTGTCACCGGAGGAAATTCCGGGATCGGGCGAAGCATCGCGCGGCGCTTCGCGCGCGAGGGAGCGACGGTCGTCATCGCCGGCCGCGATGCCGGCAAGGGCGGGAAGGTACTGGCGGAACTACGGGAGCTCGGTGCGGAGGCG
>JBFFGY010000128.1:0-7507 GCA_041557215.1 Alphaproteobacteria bacterium | reverse complement strand
GATCGTACTTTCCCTCGCCATCCTTCAAGGGGAAATCGGCGCAAGGGCGATCCTTTGCCGCCACCATGCGCAGGCGAAGCGCGCCGACATCCGTACGCCCGGGAAGCTCGGTCGGCTCAAGCACCTCCGACCAGGCATGGATCGTATCGCCGGCGAAAGTGGGATTGCTGTGGCTGCCGCCATTGATGGCTGCGATCAGCCCGGCATTGGCCAGGCCGTTGAAGCTGAGCGCGCGGGCCAGGCTGATGATATGGCCGCCATAGATCAGCCGCCGGCCGAACCGTCCCTTGTTGGCAGCATATTGATCGAAATGCACCTTGGCGTTGTTCTGCCACAGGCGCGTGGCCATCATATGCTCGGCCTCCTCGATGGTGGTGCCGTCCATATGGTCGATCTTCTCACCGGGGCGGTAGTCTCCCCAGCGATGGGGCGCACCGGAGAGTTCGAAGTCCCAGTTCGAGAAATCCAGTTCGGCGGGGGCGTAAATGTCGCTCACGGATTCCGGCAGTTCGGGAATGACCGGCCCGGCGGTCTCGGCCCCGCTGTCGCGCTTGCGGACCATGACCCAGCGTACATAGGAAACGACGGTCTCGGCGCGCTGGTTGATACCCTTCGTCCGCACCCAGACCACCCCGCCCTTTCGGTTGGAAGTTTCGCGCAGGCCTATCACTTCCGAGCGCGCCGTCAGGGTATCGCCGGGATAGACGCGCGTCTGGAACCGGCAATCCGCGTAACCGAGATTCGCGATGGCGTTGAGCGAGATGTCCGGCACGGTCTTGCCGAACACGATATGGAAGGTGATGAGGTCGTCCACCGGCGCTCGTTCGAATCCCAGCAACCGCGCGAACTCGTCCGACGACTGCGGCGCGAAGCGCGGGCCGTAAAGCGCCTGGTACATGGCGACGTCGCCGGCGGTTACCGAGCGCGGCGTGGCGTGGTGGATGATATGGCCGATGGAAAAGTCCTCGAAGAAATTGCCTGCGCTCGTTTTTCCGCCCATATCCGTCACCCCGCTGCCGCTTCCATCTCGCCGATCATCGCGGCCAGGCCGACGATGCGCCTGGCATTCTCCACATGCAGGTTCTCGATCAGCTTGCCGTCAACCACCACGACGCCCCTGCCCTCGGCGGAGGCTTCCTCATGGGCGGCAATGATCCGCTCGCTCCAGGCGACCTCCTCGGCCGAGGGGGCAAAGATCTCGTTGGCTTTGGCGATGGTCTTGGGATGGATCAGCGTCTTGCCGTCGAAACCGAATTCCAGCCCCTGTCGGCATGACTCGGCAAACCCCTCGTCATCCTCCAGGTCCAGATGGACCCCGTCCAGGATCGCCAGCCCATGCGCCCGCGCCGCCAGCACGCAGAGCGAAAGGCTGGTCACGAAGGGCAGGCGGCCGGGCGTGTGCAGGCAGTGCAAATCCTTGGCGAGGTCGGAGGTGCCCATGACGAAGCCGCCGATTCGCGGCGAGCCCCAGGCGATTTCCTCGGCATGCAAAACGCCCAGCGGCGTTTCGATCATGCACCAGATGGCCATTTTCGCCGGTGCGCCACTGTCGGCCATGATCTCCTCGGCCTCGCGCACCATTTCGGCGCTTTCCACCTTGGGCAGCAGAATCGCATCGGCCCCGGATTTCGCCATAGCGGCGATGTCGTCGCGGCCCCATTCACTGTCCAGCCCGTTGACCCGCAACAGGATTTCCCGCGGCCCGTAACCGCCCTCGACCAGGGCGTCGAGGATCTGCTGCCGCGCCATTTCCTTGGCGTCCGGCGCAACCGCGTCCTCCAGGTCCAGGATCAGCGCGTCCGCCGCCAGCGTCCGCCCCTTCTCCAGCGCCCTGGCATTGGACCCCGGCATGTAAAGCATGCTGCGTCGCGGTCGTATCGTCGCGGCCATGAATGGTGCCTCTTGCTGCCGTATAGGTTTCCTAGTCACCCGAACTATAGCGGGGCTCGCTAAGAGCTGCAAAGTCAATATTGCAGTGCAGCATATCCTTGCGAGCAGGGAATTTCTTTACTGACCCTAAACCTTTTGGGTGCAAACCTATTGCCGATGACCTTTCTTGAGTTGCCGCCAGGTTTGCCAAGCAAATGAGAAACAGCGATTTTCTTGCCACCCGCAACGCCACGCCGGACGAAGTGCTTGCCTTCTTTCGCGACCAGTACAGGCATACCTGGTTTGCGGAGCATAGCCCGCCAAGCTGCCGGACACGGTCTGATATTTGGGAAATCGGGCTTCATACCACGGTCGGGAAGTTACGTTCCGGCCTCAAGCTGCCGGAACGGGCCGGCTATGGAAAAGCACTGAATCGAATATTCGGCTTGTCGCTGGACAAAGCGCAATGGGAAGAGGTGTTGAAACCCGCCAACAAGCGGACGCTTCGAAAACTATGTAATGAAATTGCAGGGATCGCGGCGTGGCCAACAGTGGAGTCTGTAACCATTTGTGGCGTCACTTCCTTGGCGAGTGGCGCATTTCTGGCAATTCGCAGCACCATGGCGCGCGAGGGATATGATGTTGCCAACATCCGGCCTTCAACTCGTTTAAGGGGACTCCCGGACGCTGAGCTTTCAGCCGCAATTCGGGCTGTCGATTTTCTGGCGCCAGGACTGTTGCCGAATCCCGAATTTCATAAGACGGGATTCATTCGTCACACTCATGCGGTCCACTTCGGAAGGTTCCAGACCTTTCGTGACCTCGCCCGCGGGATTGTCCAGGAAATGCGGAATCGGCAATCGCCGCGGGCCATATCGCGTGGAGACCTTATTTCAACACAGGCTGCCAAACCGGAGGAAATACTGGAAATCCTGCGGGCGGCCCAATCGGTACGTGGACAAGGGCGGCTTGCAGGCGAAGGCGAATTAACCGCCGACACCTCAGTCAGTCAGTGGATAAGGATATTGGGATTAAGGGATGTTTTCGAACTCGAGGCAGTTCTCTCCAACTTATGCGGATTGCGGCTTGCCAAGGGTCATTGGGGTCGGATTTTGAGGCCGGAAAAAGAAAAACTAATCGGCGGTATCTGTACCGCCATCTCCAGCCTGTATGAACGACCGGCCATCGCGCCATACGCGATTGCGGGCCGGTCAAGTATGGCGGCGGGGGCATATCTGACATTACGGGCGCTGTTGATACGCAGAGGAATACCGGCGGATAGGTTGACCCTGGATTCGCGTATTTCGCAAATCGACCGCACGGAATTCGGCGCCTATTGGGCCGCGTTAAGGGATACGCTGCTGGTTCTGGCCCCGGCAATCACCGACCGCATAAAAAGAAAGCAGGACATTGGGCATTTATTTGTCTCGCACTTCCCATTTAGCCGGTTCGCGCTGTTGGCGGGGATATCGTTCGCGTCGATGATACTGCTTTGGTTGGTTGGCTGGTTCGACCCCGCTCTCGTGGCTGCACTGCAGGGCATGTCGCCGGTTTCCATTTACGATGCATTAAAGTGGGGAATGGGTATTGGAGTTGCGCCCCTTCTTGCAGTTCCCGCGGTCTTTTCCGTGTTGGGCTATCTTGGAATTCCTGAATATCGAATTGAGGTCGCCGGAGTACGGAGTTTCCGCGACCTCGCCGCCCTTCTGGCTGAATATGAGAGTGGGGAGAGAGGGGCCTGACGCATGGACAATGATTTGCCCTTCACAACCAGGCCAGCCACCTCAGCGGATATTCTCGAAAATTTCCGAGCCCGGCATCAAGCCACAAAATGGGATTCCAACTTTGCCCATTACGTTCGCGACCTGACGCCGGACAGCAATGTCGACGCCCTGCACATAGCCCTGGAAGAAAGCTCTTCACCGAAGAGGCTGGCCAAGAAGCTGGTTGGGATTTTCGGGCTCGATATGCGGCCTGAAGAGCTGGCTTCGTCCCTGACTCCTATGAAGAGCCGGCGTCTCGACGAGTTATGCGAGCTGATAGCGGGAAAAACCCGAATTCCGTTGATCGAACCTTATATGGTTATCGGCTGCACAAGTCTTTCGATTGGCTCGTTTCGGTTTCTTCGGCGGTCTCTGTGCGTTGACCGCCGCGGATCGTGCTTTCGCCCTTCAACCCCGCTGTCCGGATTTCGGCTGAGACGTCAATCTGCCGATCGCGTTATTGACCTGATCACGTTGATGGCACCGCGTCTGGGTTCAAGAATTGAAACGATTCCCACAGGCAGGAGCGTTTCTGTCGTTGCATGGGTCGGCGCCGTGATTTCCGGCGGAATGATATTCGTCAGCCTCATCGGAGTCGGGCTAATCAATAAGATATTTGGGGACTGCGAGACTGACGCCCTTCCAGCCGAGATGAAATTTTTGCCGCTACTCTTTTTGTTCCTGGCCAGTCTCTTTCTCTGGGCGGGCGTTCATCTAAGTCGCTTTGACTGGGTTGCCCTAAGACACCGGAATTGCAGTACCTTCGGCGATCTCGCCCGGGCCATTGCCGCCTACGAGTCTCCCGCCTCCAGCGAATAGCCCGCCCCTCGCACCGTGCGGATCGGGTCCTTGCCGGCGGCGGCGCGCAGGGCCTTGCGGAGGCGGCCGATATGGACGTCGACGGTGCGGTCCTCGACATTGATGTCGCGGCCCCAGACGGCGTCGAGGATTTGGTCGCGGCTATAGACACGGCCGGGATGCTCCATGAAATGGCGCAGCAGGCGGAACTCGGTGGGGCCGAGTTCGATCTCCCGGTCGCTCAGGCGAACGCGATGGGCGGCGAGATCCATGACGAGGTCGCGGGCGGTCAGTTGCTCTGCCTCCAGGGCGGGGCGGGCGCGGCGCAAGAGGGCGCGCACGCGGGCGATCAGTTCGGCAGGGGAAAAGGGCTTGGTGACGTAATCGTCGGCGCCGGTGTCGAGTCCGCGGATGCGGTCGGCCTCTTCGCCGCGCGCGGTCAGCATAATGACCGGCAGGTCGCGGGTGGCCGCACCGCGGCGGATCTGCCGGCAGATCTCGATACCGCTCAGATGGGGCAACATCCAGTCCAGCAGCACCAGGTCGGGCGGGTCCTCGGCCAGGGCCTGCATCGCCTGTTCGCCGTCCGCGGCGACACGCACGGCGAAGCCTTCTTTTTCAAGGTTGTAGCTTAGCAGCGTGGATAGCGCCGCCTCGTCCTCGACGATGAGAATCCGTGCCGTCACTAATCCGACTCGCCGGTGACCTCGCTGCGCTGGGGGAGGGAATCCTTCAGCGGTTTCGCCCTGACCCTGAAATAGATGGTTTCCGCGATATTGGTGACGTGGTCGCCGATGCGCTCGACATTCTTGGCCACGAACAGCAGCGCCGTGTAGGAGCTTATGTTGCGCGGGTTTTCCATCATGTAGGTGAGGTATTCGCGGAACAGACTGCCGTAGAGCTCGTCGACCTCCTGGTCGCGCAGCCAGACCTCGACCGCCTTGTCGACATCGCCTTCCAGCGATGCGTCCAGCACATCCTTCAGCATCGCCAGCACCAGCTTGCCCAATCGCTGGATTCCCTTCACGGCGGAAGCATTCGGCGCAACCTCCAGCGAGGTGGCACGGCGGCACATGTTCTCCGCATGGTCGGCGATGCGTTCCAGGTCGGAGGCGATGCGCAGCGCGGACAGGATATAGCGCAGATCGATCGCCATCGGCTGGCGCAGCGCCAGCAGCTTGAGCGCCAGCGCGTTGATTTCGGCCTCCATCCTGTCGACCTGGGCGTCGCTCTTGGCGACCTCCTTGGCCAGGTCGGAGTCATGCTCGAAAACGGCACGGATGGCGTTGTCGATCTGGGTTTCCGCCATGCCGCCCATGCGGCCGATCAATTCGTTCAGCTGCTGCAGCTCTTCGTCGTAGGCGCGTACGATATGTTTGCTCTCTGGCATGATTGCCCTCTCCTCAGCCGAATCGGCCGGTGATGTAACCCTGCGTTCGTTCATCGCGCGGGTTGGTGAAGATATCCTCTGTGTCGCCGACTTCGACCAGTTCGCCCAGATGCAGGAAGGCGGTGCGCTGGGAGACGCGCGCGGCCTGCTGCATGGAGTGCGTGACGATCATGATCGTATAGCTCTGTCGCAATTCGTCGATCAGTTCCTCGATGCGCGCGGTGGCGATCGGGTCCAGGGCCGAGCAGGGCTCGTCCATCAGGATGACTTCAGGGTTCACCGCGATGGCCCGCGCGATGCAGAGGCGCTGCTGCTGGCCGCCGGAAAGGCCGGTGCCCGGCTCGCCCAGCCGGTCGCGAACCTCTTCCAGCAGGCCGGCCTTTTCCAGGCTGGTAAAGACGATCTCGTCCAGTTCGTCCCGGCTGGCCGCCAGCCCATGGATACGCGGCCCGTAGGCGACATTGTCGTAAATCGACTTGGGGAAGGGGTTGGGCTTCTGGAAGACCATCCCGACCCGGGCCCGCAACTCCACCACGTCGAGGTCGTAGATATTCCCCTCGTCGAGCCGAATATCACCCTCGACCCGGCAGATATCGACCACGTCGTTCATGCGGTTGATGCAGCGCAGGAAGGTGGATTTCCCGCAGCCGGAGGGCCCGATCAACGCCGTCACATGGTTGACCGGCACGTCGAGGCTGACGTTGAACAGGGCCTGTTTGGCGCCATAGAAGACATTGACGTCCTTGGCGCTGATTTTCGACGGCGTTTCCTCGACCGTCTGATGCGCGTAACTAAGCGATGTTGCCTGGTTTGGCATAGGTCTCTCCTACCAGCGGCGCTCGAACTTCTTGCGCAGCAGCACCGCGCCGAGATTCATGAGAATAAGGAAAACAAGCAGCACGATCGTCGCCGCGGATGTGCGTTCGACGAAGGCGCGTTCGGGGCTGTCGGCCCAGAGGAAGATCTGCACCGGCAGGGCGGTCGCGGCATCCAGCGGGCTTTTCGGCAGGTCGACGATGAAGGCGACCATACCGATCATCAGCAAGGGCGCGGTCTCGCCCAGCGCGCGGGCCATGCCGATGATCGCGCCGGTCAGCATGCCCGGCATGGCCAACGGAAGCACGCTGCCCAGCACCATCTGCATACGGCTGGCGCCCAGGCCGAGCGCACCTTCGCGGATGGAGGGCGGCACCGCCTTCAGCGCCGCACGCCCGGCGATGATGATTGTCGGCAGGGTCATCAGAGCCAGCACCATGCCGCCAACCAGCGGCGCGGAACGCGGCATGTTGAAGAAATTCAGGAAGACCGCCAACCCGAGCAGGCCGAAAACGATGGAGGGTACGGCAGCCAGGTTGTTGATATTGACCTCGATAACGTCGGTCCAGCGATTCTTCGGAGCGAATTCCTCGAGATAGATCGCCGCCATCACGCCGAGCGGAAAGGCCATGATCAACACCACCAGCATGGTCCAAAGCGATCCCAACAGGGCGCCGGCAATTCCGGCCAGTTCCGGCTCGCGGCTATCCCCGCCGGTAAAGAAACGCAGGTTGAACCCGGTCGACAGGCGGCCTTGCTCGCGCAACTGCTCTATTCGGCCAATCTGCTGGTCGGAAATGCGGCGCTCGTCCTCGGACACCTCGGCGCTGATATAGCCCTTCATATACATATCGACATCGTCGGAGGCGGG
>JBFFGY010000127.1:0-7625 GCA_041557215.1 Alphaproteobacteria bacterium | reverse complement strand
GGTCCGCGAGGCCGCCGCCATGGCGGAGCGGCGAAGCTTGCCTCCCCAATGACGCCGACGGTCGAAGGGGCCGTCGCGGCACTGCCGCCGCTGCGCGATGTCATCGCCGACCATGGGCTTGCGGCGCGCAAGGGGCTGGGGCAGCATTTTCTTCTAGACCTGAACCTGACCGGGCGCATCGCCCGGGCGGCAGGTGACATTACCAAGGGCACGGTGATCGAAATCGGGCCAGGCCCCGGTGGGTTGACCCGTGCGCTGCTGATGGCGGGCGCGGCGGAGGTGGTTGCGGTGGAGCGTGACGCGCGCTGCATCGAGGCACTGGCCGGCCTGACCGCGGCCGCGCAGGGGCGACTGGAAATCATCGAGGCAGATGCCCTGGAAGTCGATATTGCGGCGCTTGGCGAGGTGCCGCGACGGATCGTCGCCAACCTGCCCTACAAAGTCTCGGTGCCGCTGGTGATCGGCTGGATCGAAAAGGCGGAAGAGATCGCGTCCATGACACTGATGTTCCAGAAGGAAGTCGGCGACCGCATCGTGGCTGGGCCGGGCGACAAATCATACGGACGCCTGGCGGTGCTGGCCAATTGGCGCTGCCGGACAAGAAAGCTGTTCGATATCCCGGCGCGCGCCTTCACCCCGCCGCCCAAGGTGATCTCGACCGTCGTCGAGCTCGTCCCATACGACGAGCCCCCCCATCCCTGCGGTATCGATGCGCTGCAGACGGTCACGGCGGCGGCTTTCGGCCAGCGCCGCAAAATGCTGCGTCGCTCGCTGGCCGGACTGGGTGTGGAGACGGAAGCAATGATGGAGGCTGCGGCTATCGACCCGACCGCCCGGGCAGAGACGCTGACGGTCGCACAATTTGCCGCGCTAGCCCGAGCCTATGAAACCATGAAACCGAAGGGCCGCTGACGCCCCCCCCTATTTCACGACGCAATATTTGGCGTAGTCGCCGACCTCGCTGAATTTCCAGTCGCCCTTGGGCTTCTTGTCCATCATCTCGCACCATTCGGGGCTGCCGACCTCCGGCTCGCAGGCCGCCAGTAAGAATATCGCGGCGACAAGCAGAAAAATGCGCTTCATGGGTAGAGTTCTCCAGAATCGTTGCTAAATATGGCGCGACGTTAATTCAGGCCAATCTCGGCGGCAATCCGAATTGAACGAAAAGGATACGGGAATGGAGCGCATCGGCGACAGGGAACTCGGCCTGGAGGTCGAAGGCGGGAAGATTTATTTCCGGCTTCGCGGCTCCCGACTGCCGCGCAACATGCCCTATGCGGACTGCAGCGGCGTATCGATCACTCTTGTGCCTTCGGTGGGCGCCTTCGGCATGACGGTGCGCTACAGGGTCGATTTGCTGGGCCGCGGCGGCGAATCCGCGATCCAGATCGGCGACACGCCCAGCCTGAAGGAGGCCTGGGCCCTGTGGCGGCACGCGGCCGACGGGCTGGAAAAACCGGCGCTGATCATGACCCCGGACGGCAGGAAGGCCGACAGCGCCCCGTCCGACCCGCCGCCCGCGGGCATCGCCCGGTACGACTGGGACGGCAGAACAAGGGTGGTGGTCCGGCGCAGCCCACAGGAATATGTCTTCGCCGCAATCCTGGCTATAGGTCTGGGCACCGCACTCATTCTAGGCGAGCCGAAAGAAGACGATCTTCTCTTCATGTTCGTGGCGGCGGGGTTGCTGGCCTATGCGGTAATCGCCGGCCTGTCCTCGCGCTTTATCGAGATCGCGGACGGCATAGTGACCGCCGGGCTGCGCACCCCCCTCGGCGTCTTCGCGAGGGTGGAAATGCCTTTGGGCGATGTCGAGGCGGTGCTCTGGGGCTTTTCCGCGCGGGGCTGGGGCAAATACCGCTCCGCCTTCGCCTTCGCCTCGAAACACGGCGCCAAAGGCTTCGACCGCCTAACCGAAGACCAGGCCAGATGGCTGACGCGGTTCATGAGAGCTGTGGTGCGGTCCGCCCGTTGATCAATCACCGGGCGGACGTCCCCAACGCCTCCGCGATGGCCGCGCCGATTTTCGTCTCCGCCTCGGCCAGTGTCGCGCCGCCGTCTCTCTTGCGGGCGCGGTAAGGCTCGCTCAGGCGAAAGACCTGCACGGGGCCGTAGGGCGGCACCAGGGCAATAAAGGGCAGGTCCCTCCGCATGTTGCTGATGCCGTTGACATGCAGCAACGCGCCCTCAGGCGCCTGTTCGAAAGCCTGCCAGTTATAGCTGTTGCGCGTCTCGAGGACATGCTTGCGATAGTCCCGGGCCACGACACTATCCCCGAGGTCGGCCAGCAAGCCGCCGGCCCCAAGGAAATGGTCGCGCTGATGCGGCTCCGAAGACATGAAATAGACAAAGCCGTTGGGCCTGTCGAAAGCGGCACGCAACCGGTAAGATGCCGCCGCACGCCGAATCCGTGCCTGCCGCACTCTTTCGTCTCGCTCTGAATCTGCAACCGGCTGTGGGCGCGGCTTTCCCGTGATCCGGTAGTATATCGCGTCAACGGCCGACAGGGGCAAGATAATCGCAAAAAACAAGATTGCCCCGACGATAACGAGGGGCCAGTGGAGAATCGCGTGTATGGCGCGGGCAAAGGGAGCAGTCCGGGCATTATCACCTTGCTTCAGCCGCTCTTCGTGGACGCCGGCGGATAGCAGGAATAACGCCCCCAGAAAATAGAGGCCCGCCAGCAGTGAATAGCCGGCGGTCCACAGCCACCAAGTCACGGCGAGCACAGCCGCCCGCCAAAGCCATTTAACAATTCTCCGGCGCCAGCCCCTATTGGGCTCAGGCACCACGGAAACATCGCCCCCAGAATTTTTTGCTTCTTCCCGGCCCCGCCCGCGCTGGAATACATATTTGTACCCATGCATTTGCAGGGCCGCCGACTGCGCGATGGCTCCGACAATCATAGTCGTAGCATAGAGCCAGAAGGCCGTGACAATCATGTCTTCCGCCCAGAAGGGAGGCGTCCCCAGGGCAAGCCAGAGCGCACTCGTTACAATCAGTATCTTTGTTAATTCGGCGGGACCGAATGGTTCTGTGGAATCCGACCGTTCGCCCTTATCCCCTCTCTTTGACCCGATCATATCTTTGGCCGCTGCCCAGACGACCAGATGCAGGAGCAGATAAGTTTCCAGCGCGGCGGCGAGGACTGGTTCGCCGGCGGCAAACAGTGCCGCAGTTGCCCCAGCAAGCAGCAGCAGGTTCACCCAGACGCTGATCCGGGGAACGGGCCAAAGGAATTCGAAAGGATTTCTATTCTTCTTGGTCGCCTGGTCCATCGCCTTCATGAACCCGGCAATGCCGGCGATTACCGCAAAGGCCAGGCCTACCCACATCGCGGCGACAATAATCGTCACCGTCACCGGTGCGAGGCCGTCCCGCAGGAGCAACAGGCCCGTCGACAGCATTGCCGCCGCAAAGGCAAAATGACCGGCAACATACGGCCAAACCCTTTGGTTGCGTTGCAAATCCTCCATTACTTCCATATGGAGCGAATGGATAACGTCAACAACGAAATTTGGGCGGCATTCGATCTTTCGAGAGCCGCCCCCTATTCCTCCCGCGCTTTTCGCTTCTGCTCCTCGTAGCCGTTGCGGTAGCCTTCCGCGTCGCCATATTCAATGAAGTCGCGATGGCGGTCGTGGGGCGGGCGGGCGCCGCGGGCATGCTTGATGGGGCACCAGTACTGTTCGGTACGCGCCGCCACCTCGCGGGCCAGCGCGATGACGCCGGTGGCGTAGCCGCAATAGATGCAGTTCAGCTTTTCCAGCCCGTTCAGATAAGCCAGCTTCTGGCGGTCCATCACGATATAGCGGCCGCGCGGCACGATGGGGATGCGATACACCCGGAAACAGACTTGCTGATAGACGAAGGCGAAAAGATCCAACAGCGCCAGCGGCAGGATCAGCGAATAGATGAAGGGCGAGGTCACAGTCTCCAGGAACCCCGATTCCCGCATGAACTGCAGGATGCCGCGCTTCAGCCTCCGATGTCGTGCTCGCAGCTCCTTCTCGAAGGTTATGCGCTTGCCCTCGACGCTGTATCTGAACCGTTCACGGTGCTGTCGCAGCTCCCGTTCCAGTTCGTCCTCCAGTTCGCGGATCCGCGCGACCAGCTTGGCGATGGGGTCGTCCATTATTCTCTCCCTGGCGGCAGGAATGGCCGCTTCCATCTCCCATCCTTTCGCTTATAGTGTTGCGGCACAACAAGATTCAGGGGTTCCGCATGAAACTGTTCGTCGCGCCGGCCTGGCTTAGGGCATTCCTGCTGATGGGTGGCATGGTCACCTGGCTCGGCATCTGGGACACCGGCTTTCGGGCAGCAAGCTGGATTCTGTATATCCCCGCGGTGATGTTCGTCTTCGGCGCCGTCACCGGAATCTGCCCCGGCGCGATCCTGGCCCGCGCCATATTAAAGGGAAAAGGCAAGTAGGCCTTAGCGCCCCTGCCGCGGCGATGGCGCCCCGCGAAACGGCGTGCTAGAGGGAGGAGCTCTCTCTCTGGCGGCAGGATTATCCAATGAACGAATTCAAACCGGCGGAGGCTGTCGCCCCGAATGTGGAGGCCGTGGCACGCACGCGCAGCCTGGCCGCCGTGCTTGCCAGCATCCTGGTGGTGGGAATCACGTTCGGGATCGCAACGCCGCTGTTGTCGCTGCTGATCGAGCGGGCCGGACACGGGGCGGCAATGGCGGGCGCGAACACGGCGTTCGGCGTAGCGGCGGTGGTAGCCGTGGCGCCCTTCGTGCCGCGGCTGGTGCGGGCGCGTGGCGTATTGGGTGCAATGTATGCCGGCATTTCGGTCAGCACGGTGACGATCCTGCTGTTCACCATGACGGACAATCTCGTGCTCTGGTTCGTCTTCCGTTTCTTCCTGGGCGCGGGCATGGCGGTGATGTGGGTCGTCGGGGAGACCTGGCTGAACGCAACGGTGCTGCCGGACAATCGCGGCCTGGTATCGGGTATCTATTCGACGCTGCTTGGCGTCGGCTTCGCCGCCGGGCCGGTGGTGATCGCCACCGTCGGCATAGAGGGGCACCTGCCCTTCACCGTGGGCGCGGTGCTACTGCTGGTCTCGGCGCTGCCGCTGGTGATGGCCCGCAAGCTGGCGCCGCGCGGCGTCGGCGAAGAGGAAGGCAGCCTCTTGCGCACGCTTGCCATGGCGCCGGTGATCATGGCGGCGGTCTTCGTTTGCGGCTTCATCGACACATCCATCCTGGCACTGTTGCCGCTATACGGCTTGCGCGGCGGGCTGGACGAAGGCGGCGCCCTGTTCCTGCTGACGGTGCTGATTTCCGGGACCGTGGTGATGCAGTTGCCCATCGGCTGGATCGCCGACCGGATGGGGCGTTACCGGCTGCTTATCATCTGCGCCGTTATCGGCGCGGCGATTCCGCTGCTGGTGCCGGGCGCCATGGGCAATAACGCGCTGCTATGGCCGGTGCTGTTCCTTTGGGGCGGCACGACGGTCAGCCTCTATACCATCGGCCTGGCGATGCTGGGCGAGCGTTTCGGGCCGGACCTGCTGCCGGCCGCCAACTCGATGCTGGTGATCGCCTATTGCGTCGGCTCCATCGTTGGCCCGCCGGCAACCGGGGCGGCCATGGAAAGCCTGAGCATGGAAGCCCTGCCGATCGGCCTGGCGGCAATCTGTGCCCTGTTCGCGCTGGGCGCGGCTGTCGGGTGGCTGCGCGCCGGGCGGGGGTAAGGCCGCTTCAGCCGCCCCTATCCGCCACCTTCACCAGCATCTTGCCCCTGTTCCCACCGGCCAGCAGGCGGACCAGCGCGGCCGGCGCGTTTTCCAGGCCGTCGACGATATCCTCGGCAAAGCGCAGCTTGCCCTCGTGCAGCCATTGCGACAGTTCCGCCACGGCCTCATCCGCGCGGTGCATATGGTCCAGCACCAGGAAGCCCTGCATGCGGGCGCGGGAAACCAGCAGGGCGCGGTTGGGGCGCGGGCCCAGTGGCGGCGGCTCGCCCGGGCCGACATCCGGAATCCCCATGGTGCCGCAGATCACGATGCGCGCGCCGACATTCAGATGCGGCATCACGGCGTCGGAGATCGCCCCGCCGGTATTGTCGAAATAGACGTCGATGCCATTCGGGCAGGCCGCGCCCAAGGCCGCCGCAAGGTCGGCCTCTTCCTTGTAATCCACCGCCGCGTCATAGCCGAATTCGTCGGTGCATTGCCGGACCTTCTCGGCCGACCCGGCGATCCCCACCGCGCGGCAGCCCTTGATCTTCGCGATCTGCCCGACGACCGAGCCCACGGCGCCGGCCGCTGTGGAGACCACCACGGTCTCTCCCTCTTTCGGCTCGCTCACATCCAGCAGCCCGAAATAGGCCGTGATCCCGTTCAGCCCCAGCACATGCAGCGCCGCCGTAACGGGTTCCTCGTCCGGGCCCAGTTTGCGGTCGATGTCCGACCCGTCGCTGACCGCCCATTCCTGCCAGCCCTGGCGCCCGTAGACAAGGTCGCCCGGCGCGTAATCGGGATGGTTGGATTCCACAACCTCCCCCAGCGTGAAACTGCGCATCGGCGACCCCAGCGGCACCGGCTTGCTGTAATTCGCCGACTCCGCGATCCAGCCGCGCATGGCCGGATCGACCGAAAGATAAAGCACGCGGATCAACATCTCCCCCGACCCGGCCGAGGGCCGCGGCGATTCGGCGAGCTCGAACAGGTCGGCGGTGACACGACCGGCGGGACGGGATTTCAGAAGGATCTGGCGGTTAGTGTGTTTGGGCATGGTCTTATGACATTCTCAACAAGCTAAAAGCATAACAAAAAAAGCCGGCACCCTTCGATACCGGCTTTCCGTCGTATGGCCAAGTTCGAACGCCCCCTACTTCGCCTTCTCTTCCAGCTTCGTCGCCCTGATGATGTTCTGGTCGAGGGCTGCGTCTTTTTTGCCGTCCATGCCGAAGGCGACCGCCATGATCTGGCTGTAGAAGACGACCGGGATGTTGAAATCAGTGCCGTACTGCTTGTTGATGGCCTCCTGGTACATCTCGACATTGGTCTGGCACAGGGGGCAGGGCGTGGCGATGACGTCGGCTTCGGCCTCCTTCGCGGCGTCCAGGATCTTCTTGATGAGATGCAGGGTCTTTTCCGGCTTCATCACCGCCACGGAGCCGCCGCAGCAGGTGGTTTTGACGTTGTATTCCACGGCCTCGGCGCCGCAGGCCTCGATGAAATTGTCGAGGAATTCCGGGTCGTCGAAGGTGTCGTAGGCGCCGCCGCTCTCGGTCTCGGCGAACGGGCGCACGGTCTGGCAGCCGACGTAGCCGGCGACCTTGACGCCGTCGAGCGGGTTGGTGACGGCCTCCCTGACCTTGTCGAGCCCGACCTCGTTGACGATGACCTCGCAGGCGTGGCGCACGTTGCGGTCCTCGTCGTATTTCAGATCGGCGGCGCCGAGCGCCTCGTTGACCCGCTCGCGCAGCTTGACGTCCGACTTGATCTTCTCGGCCGCGCCGTGGGTGTTCAGGTAACAGGCGGCGCAGCCGGTGACGATGTCCTGCGGGCCCTGTTGTTGCGCATGCGCAAGGTTGCGGCCCGACAGCGTCGTGGTGGCGAGCCGCCCGCCCTCGATATGGCCGACCGAAGCGCCGCAGCAGTTCCAGT
>JBFFGY010000126.1:0-7675 GCA_041557215.1 Alphaproteobacteria bacterium | reverse complement strand
GCGTTCGTCCTTATCGACGCGGAAGATCGTGACGCCCTGCGTCTTGCGGCCGGCAACCCGGACGTCGTTGATCGGACAGCGAATCAGTTTGCCGCCATCGGTGACGAGCATGATCTGGTCGGTCGGCTCGACCGGGAAGGCAGCGACCACGGAACCGTTGCGATCGGTCATTTCGATATTGGCGATGCCTTTGCCGCCGCGGCCGGTAATCCGGTATTCGTAGGCAGATGACCGTTTGCCGAAGCCATTTTCCGTCACTGCAAGAATGAATTCCTCGCGCTCTGCCAAGCTTGCGAATTCGGCCGGCGACAGCTGGGCCGGGGTGGGCTCGGCTTCGGCGCCCTCCTCCCCGCTGCGCCGCAGCGCCGCTGCCGCGCGCAGATAATCGTCGCGCACCTGCATGTCGATTTCGGCATGCTGCAGGATGGTCATTGAGATCACCGCATCGTCCTTCGCCAGGCGGATGCCGCGCACGCCGGTCGATGTGCGGCCGCTGAAGACCCGGACTTCCGGCACCGGGAAGCGGATGCACATGCCCAGCCTGGTCGACAGAAGCACGTCATCGTCCTCGCTGCAGGTATGCACACTGACCAGCCGGTCGCCCTCGTCCAGCTTCATGGCGATCTTGCCGTTCGCCTTGATGTTCACGAAGTCCGACAGCAGGTTGCGCCGCACATTGCCGCTGGCGGTGGCAAACATGACATTGAGGTTGCCCCAGCTTTCCTCATCCTCAGGCAACGGCATGATGGTCGAGATGGTCTCGCCCTCATCCAGCGGCAGCAGATTGACCATCGCCTTGCCGCGCGCCTGCGGGCTGCCCTCCGGCAGGCGGTAGACTTTCATCTGGTAAACCATGCCGGTGGTGGAGAAGAACAGCATCGGCGTGTGCGTGGAGGCGACAAAGACCTCGCTGACGAAATCCTCCTCGCGGGTGCTCATGCCCGAGCGTCCCTTGCCGCCGCGGCGCTGCGCCCGGTACATGGAAAGCGGCACGCGCTTGATGTAGCCGCCATGTGTGACGGTCACCACCATGTCCTCGCGCTGGATCAGGTCCTCGATGTTGTGCTCGAACTCGGCCTCTTCCAGCGACGTCCGGCGCTCGTCAGCGAACTTGTCGCGGACCAGTTGCAGTTCCTCGCGCATGACCTCTATCAACCTGTCACGCGACTGCAGGATATCAATGTAATCCTTTATCCTGCCGGCAATTTCTTCGGTTTCCGCGGTCAGCTTGTCGCGCTCCAGCCCGGTCAGGCGCTGCAGCCGCAATTCCAGGATAGCGCGGGCCTGCGTTTCCGACAGGCGGTACATGCCGTCCACGACCTCGTGGCCCGGATCGTCGATCAGCCGGATAAAGGGCTCCACGTCGCCGGCCGGCCAGAGCCGATCCATCAGCCCCTGACGGGCGGTGGCCGGGTCGGGCGCAGCACGGATCAATTCGATCACCGGGTCGATATTGGTGATCGCGACCAGTAGACCGGCCAAGATATGGGCACGCTCGCGCGCCTTGCGCAGTTCATAGGCGGTGCGGCGCGTGATCACCTGCTCCCGGAAAGCGACGAAAGCGGCAACGATCTGCTTCAGGTCGAGCTGTTCCGGCCGCCCGTTATTGAGGGCCAGCGCGTTTACGCCAAAGCTGGTCTGCAGCGGCGTATGACGGAAAAGCTGTGCCAGCACGACCTCGGCCATGGCGTCGCGCTTCAGTTCGATCACCACCCGAATGCCGTCGCGGTCGGATTCGTCGCGGAGGTCGGAAATACCTTCGACGATCTTCTCGCGCACCACCTCTGAAATCCGCTGCACCAGCCGCGCCTTGTTGACCTGGTAGGGCATTTCGGTGGCGATGATGGCCTGGCGGTCCTTCGAGACGTCCTCGAAATGGGTGCGTGCCCGCAGCACGATGGAGCCGCGCCCCGTATGGTAGGCGCTGCGGATACCTGAACGGCCGAGAATGACGCCGCCGGTCGGGAAATCCGGGCCCTGCACATGCTCCATCAGACCGTCGATGGAAATGTTGCGGTCCTCGATATAGGCCATACAGGCGTCGATCACCTCGCCCAGATTATGGGGCGGGATATTGGTCGCCATGCCAACCGCGATGCCGCCGGCGCCATTGACCAGCAGGTTCGGGAATGTCGCCGGCAGGACGATCGGCTCCTGCTTGGATTCATCGTAGTTCGGCTGGAAATCGACTGTTTCCCGGTCGATATCCTCCAGCATCGACTCCGCAGCCTTGGTCAGGCGCGCTTCCGTGTAACGCATGGCCGCGGCGGGGTCGTTGTCGATCGAGCCAAAATTGCCCTGCCCGTCGACCAACATCAGCCGCATCGAGAAATCCTGCGCCATGCGAACCATGGCGTCATAGATCGCGGAATCGCCGTGCGGGTGGTATTTACCCATGACATCACCGACGATGGCCGCCGATTTGCGGTAGGCCTTGTCGGAAGTATATCCCCCCTCCTTCATGCCGAAGAGGATGCGCCGGTGGACCGGCTTCAGCCCGTCCCGGACGTCGGGCAGGGCGCGGCTCACGATCACGCTCATCGCGTAATCGAGATAGGAGCGCTTCATCTCCTCTTCGATCGTGATCTGGGGTATGCTCGAAGATTCGGGAGGCGTGATGTCGTCGGTGCTCAAAACAGGGCTATTCGGTTAATTGAAGGAAACCAAACCTAGCCTTTTTTGCGCTTGCTAACAACAAAATATGGCCTTTTGACCAAGTTTTTAAGCGCCTTTCCAGCCCCCTTCGATCGCCGGCAATTCCCGCTTGAACGGAACGCCTTCAGACAGGGGTTCGTCCAGCTCGCGGGCGGCCCTGTGGCCGGCATAAACCGCGGCCGCGATGATCGATGGCGCCAGGCAATCCCCTATCGCTTTCACCGACTTGATTCCTGCCGCCGCCAGCGCCGCGTCATCCGCCATAAGCTGCTGATAGATATTGTTGTTCGGCGACAGCGACGTGATCGGGACCACGGTGTCGCAGGCGATCTCCCGGGTACGCCCGGTATAGACGCAGGCGATCGTCGCGCCGTCCGGGCGCAGTTCCGCCAGCCCGTGCAGGGGAACAATGTCGACGCCTAGCTCCAGCAGGCGCGTCTGGATCCGGGCCTGCTCCATGGTGTTGTGGGTCCAGTTGGACATGTCGGCCGCCGGCGTCACGAGGGTAACCTCATACCCGTCCAGCCGCAATTTTTCGGCTAGCACGCCGCCCATATAGAAATGGTCGTCGTCGAACAGCAGCACCCGCCCCGCCGCAGCCCGGCCCTCCATGATGTCGTTCGGCGTCAGGATACTGGCCGTTTTGTGCCCCGGAACCGGCGCGCGATGTTTGCGCCCCACCCCGTCGGCGCGCCAGCGCGCACCGGTCGCCAGGATCACCCGCTGGAAGCCGAACTCCCTGATCTGTTCTGCATCCAGCCTGCTGTCGAGATAGATGCTGACATTCGGCATGTCGTTGATCTGCTGCAAGCGGTAGTCGCGCACCCGCGCCCAGGCGGCCAGCCCGGGAAGCTGGGATTCCAGCGTCACGCGTCCGCCCGGCACGGTACCGGCCTCCGCCACCGCAACCTCATACCCACGCCGCCCCAGCGCCCGCGCGGCCTCCAGCCCGGCTGGGCCGGCGCCGACGATCAGGACGGAATCGTCCGATTTCTTCGGCTGGATACGTTCGGGATGCCAGCCCTTGCGCCATTCCTCGCCCATAGTCGGGTTCTGGGTGCAGCGGATCGGCGTCTTGGCGTAGTCGCCGGTAACGCAGATATTGCAGCCGATGCATTCTCGGATGTCCTCCATCCGCCCTTCCTCGATCTTCTTCGGCAGGAAGGGATCGGCGATGGACGGCCGCGCGGCGCCGATCATGTCGACGATGCCCTTGTTGACCATCGAGACCATCAGGTCCGGCGAGGTGAAGCGCCCGACCGCGACCACCGGCTTGCTGGTCATCTGCTTGACGAAGGCAATGTAATCGTTCTGGGAGCCCTCGGGCGAGAAGCGCGAAGTCGCGGAATCGTTGGACCAGCCGGCGATATTGACGTCCCACAGGTCCGGCAGTTCGCCGAGCATCTCCAGAACTGCCCTGCCCTCCTCCTCGACGGTAACGCCGTTCGGGCCGATCAGTTCCTCGACCGCGAATCGCACGGCCACGGCGCAGCTGTCGCCCACGGCCTCCTTGGTGTCCTCGATCAGTTCGCGCAGCAGGCGGGCGCGGTTCTCGATGCTGCCGCCATATTCGTCGGTCCGGTTGTTGTAGCGCCGCGACAGGAAATGGGTGGTCAGGGCGAGGCTATGCCCGGCATAGACATAGATCAGGTCGAAGCCGGCTCTCTTGGCCCGGATGGCCGCGTCCCGATGCCATTTCCGCAGGTTGCGGATATCGGTCTTGTCCATGGCTCTGGCATGGGTCGGGTCGTAGTTGTCGACCACCATGTCGCTGACCGCCATCGGGACTTCCCGGCTGTAGCGGTTGATCGCCTGATGGCCGTTATGGGTGATCTCGATGCCTGCCAGCGAGCCATGCTCATGCACCGCCTCGGCCATGAGGGCAAGCGGCGGGATATCGCGGTCGTCCCACAGCCGGCCCTCCGC
Source organism: Alphaproteobacteria bacterium (assembly GCA_041557215.1). Taxonomy (GTDB): domain Bacteria; phylum Pseudomonadota; class Alphaproteobacteria; order UBA8366; family JADFVY01; genus JADFVY01. Next base: position 3,094 of record JBFFGY010000126.1, on the reverse strand, counting down.
ATAGGGGCTGACGTCGGTGCTGTAATGGATGTCGACCTGTTCGGTGCAGATAACGGCCCAGCCGCCTTCGGCTTTGACGCCCCGCATGCCGGCCAAGGCGCTCGGCATTGTCCAGCCCATGCCGTTGCAATGCGGCACTTGGTAGAACCGGTTCCTGGCCGTTACCGGGCCGATCTTTACCGGTTCAAACAGCACGTCATATCTGGAATCGCGCGGCATGCCCACCCCCCCTCAATTCTGCAAATCGCCGGCCATCATGCTGGCCGGCTCCCAAATGGCAAGGCGCATAAGGGAAAATTCGCGACAATTCCCTTGCGGCCCGCCGGTATCAGGTGGCAGGTTCCGGCTGTAACCTGTGGGCGGGCAAGGGAAATCATGCGGTTTTCATCGAGAGTGCAGCGGATTGGCGGGGATGGCGCCCGCGCCTGGGAGATCCACTTCCGCGCGGTCGAGAGGCTGCGGCAGGGAGACGACATCGTCGTCCTCAGCGTCGGCGATCCGGACTTCGATACGCCGCCGGTCATTGTCGAGGGGGCGATCGCAGGCCTGCGCGCGGGCAACACCCATTACAACGGCGTCGTCGGCGACCCCGACCTGCGCGGCGCGATCGCCCGCCACCATACCGTCCTGACCGGGCAGGGCGCGGCGCCGGAACAGGTTTGCGTGTTTTCCGGCGCCCAGAACGCGCTGTTCGCGGCAGCCCAGTGCCTTCTGGATGTGGGCGACGAATTGATCGCGCCCGAACCGATGTATGTGACCTACGAGGCCGTTGCAGGGGCCTCAGGCGCCCATCTGGTGCCCGTTCCGAGCCCGCGCGAGCGGAGCTTCCATTTCGACCCGGCTGCGCTCCAGGCCGCCGTGACGGCGAGTACGCGGGCGATCCTGTTGAACACGCCGAACAACCCCACCGGCGCCGTGCTGACCAGACAAGAACTGGAGGCCGTTGCGGAAATCTGCCGGGCGAACGATCTGTGGCTTATTTCCGACGAGGTTTACGCCACCCTCACCTTCGTGGCCGACCATGTCAGCCCCAGCGCCCTGCCCGGAATGGCGGAACGGACGGTGACCGTCAGCAGCCTGTCGAAATCCCATGCGATGACCGGCTGGCGGGTGGGCTGGACCGTTTCCCCGCGAGAACTGGTGCCGCATTTCGAGAATCTCGCCCTTTGCATGCTATATGGAGGGCCCGGATTCGTACATGACGGGGCGGTGGCGGCCCTGACACGGGATATCCCGGAGCTGGCAGCCATGAAACGGGAAGTCTGGGCGCGCCGGGACGTGGTTTGCGACCTGCTTTCCGGCCTGCCCCGGCTTGAATGCCTGCGCCCTGAGGCCGGCATGTTCGTTCTGGTCGATATCCGGGACAGCGGCCTGTCGGCTTATGACTACGCCAGTCGGTTGTTGGACGAACAGGGGGTCTCCGTCCTGCCGGCCGATGCCTTTGGCCCAAGTGCGCAGGGCCATTTACGGGTCGGATTATGCACCAGCCAGCAGATTCTGAAAGACGCCTGCACTAGAATTGCCGAGTTTGCAAAGAAACTTCAGTAACTTCAGGGCCGAATCACAGCCGGTCCCGGCAGGCAGGCCCGCCACACGCAAACTCATTTTTCAGTAGCTCTCCCAGCCAAAAGCTTATTTCCTAATCAATTGTTTTAAGGCCGATTTTTTGACCTGTGCGGAAATAGAAATAACAACAGTTTGACAAGCACCTCTGCTTCTGCATCAATCTGGCATCCGACTGTCGTATAACTGGCGATTAACTGACGCCATTTCTTGACAACCGTAAATGGGCTGCGCAGAACCATGACAGGGAGGCATTCAGCCCGCGGGGTCCGTCCCAACGGGCCAAAGATCAGGAAGCTGCGAAAACGCCTTGGGATGTCCCAGCGAGACTTTGCGGCCCGCTACGCAGTAACCGCCCGCACCCTGCAGCGTGCGGAAAGCGGGGAACGAATCCTGCCGGAGCTTCTGAGCTGCATTGCCACGGGTCTCAGAGTGACGGCCGCAGAGTTGACCCTTTTGCCGGCGACCCTGTCGGAGAACCCTTCGCGCCCGCAATTTTCCAGGGAACAGCTCCGCCTGCCGCGCACCGCAAGCGCCCGCCAGGTTGTCACGGCGCTCGAAGACGCACAAGACCTTGAGTTTCTTTATGAAATTGATCTCGATGAGCGGACAGCGGAAGAATTGGCTGCCGCGATTGAGATTATTGAGCTTTTGGCGGGAGCTACCGGTAACGATAGGATTGAGGCTGCCGCCTATATCCGCCAGCTGGGCCGGTTGAACTCTACCCTTAACCTATTGGAAAACAACAATATCAGGCTCTATATCGGACGTTATTGGGAGCCAGATGTCGTGATCGAGGAGGTGGATCCCGGTACGGCCGACCCCACGCATTATTGCCGCGTCGAACTGGTCTGTAAGGCGCTGATTGTCATGGCAGAAGCCGACCTCCACCATGTAACCAAGCCAATTAGCCGAAAATATACCGACGAACAGATCGATATCAGCATCGAGGAACTGCGCAGCCTCGGCTGGCATGTCGAGGACAAGCGCCCCTCCTCCCGATCCGCCGATTTGCATGGCCCCTCTTACCCACATACCTGATCGAGGCATTTAACGCCGGTTACAATGCAACTGAGTAGTTACCACGCCTAATAAAACAGCGTTTATACCTAATTTACGCGCTCTCTTCTGTCCGATGGCTTGGCGCATAACCAGCGCGCTTGGCGCATCCTACGCCGCCCGCTGCGTCAACTCCGGCATATCCTCCCTGATCTCGATGACCGCGGGCCCCTTGGCCACCAGCGCCTCATGCAGAAGCTCGGCCAGCGCATTCAGGCTGTCCGGCCGGCATGCGGTCGCTCCATAAGCGCGGGCCAGGGCCAGGAAATCCGGATTGCGGGCATGAACCCCGACCGGCGGTATGCCCCGCTCGACCATACCGAGATGGATCTGCCCCAGCCCGTCATTGTTCCACACCAGGATCGGCAGCGGCAGCTCCAGTTCCACGGCCACTGCGATTTCCGGCAGGGTGAACTGGAACCCGTAGTCGCCGGCCAGGGCCACAACGGCGCGGTTCGGGCAGGCCAGTTTG
>JBFFGY010000125.1:0-7676 GCA_041557215.1 Alphaproteobacteria bacterium | reverse complement strand
ATGCCACGATCATGGCTGTGCGGTGATGATTCAGCTCACGCATCTTGGCTGGCGCACCGGCTGGAACCGGGGGGATTGGCTGCCGTCGGTGGCGCCCTCTGCCCTGCGCGAACCGGCGCATCGCGCCTTTCCCAAGGTGATGGAGGATTGGGATATTGCCCGCATCATCACCGATTACGCCGATGCCGCCGAGCGGATGCAGGCCGCCGGTCTCGACGGGATCGAGCTTGAGGCCTATGGCCATCTGATGGACGGGTTCTGGTCGCCGGCGACCAACCGGCGCGAGGACGATTACAACGGCTCGCTGGACAACCGCCTGCGCTTCACCCGCCGCGTGTTGGATGCGATCCGCGAGGCGGTGGAGCCGGATTTCATCGTCGGCATCCGCATGGTCGCCGACGAGGATTGGGACAAGGGGCTGAGCCGCGAGGAGGGCGTCGAGATCGCGCGCCGCCTGGTCGCCGGCGGGCAGGTCGATTTCCTCAACATCATCCGCGGCCATATCGAAACCGACGCCGCCCTGTCGAAGGTCATTCCCGTGCAGGGCATGGCCTCCGCCCCGCATCTGGATTTCGCCGGCGAGGTGCGCGCCGAAACCAAATTCCCCGTGTTCCATGCGGCGCGCATCGCCGATGTCGCCACCGCCCGCCACGCCATCGCCGAGGGCAAGCTGGACATGGTCGGCATGACTCGCGCCCATATCGCCGACCCGCATATCGCGCGCAAAGTGGCCGAAGGCCGCGAGGCGGAAATCCGCCCCTGCGTCGGCGCCACCTACTGCCTGGACCGCATCTACGAGGGGCACGAGGCGCTCTGCATTCACAATCCGGCGACCGGGCGCGAGGCGACAATGCCCCAGGTGATCCGCCCTGCAGAAGGCCCGCGCCGGAAGATCGTGATTGTCGGCGCCGGCCCGGCCGGGCTGGAGGCCGCCCGCGTTTCGGCCGAGCGCGGCCATGCGGTAACCCTGTTTGAAGCCGCGCCCGATCCTGGCGGGCAGGTGCGGCTGCTGTCGCGCATGCGGCGGCGGTCGGAACTGATCGGCATCGTCGATTGGCGCGCCGAACGCTGCGAGGCGCTGGGCGTGGACATGCGCTTCAATGTCTATGCCGAGGCGGCGGACGTGCTGGCCGAGGAACCGGACGTGGTGATCGTCGCCACCGGCGGCCTGCCCAATACCTCCTTCCTGGAACAGGGCGGGGACCTGGTCGTGGCCGGCTGGGATATCCTTTCAGGCGATGTGAAACCGGGCGCGGATGTTCTGTTCTTTGACGACAACGGCGCCCACCCGGGCCTGCAGGCCGCCGAATTTATTGCCGAGGCCGGCAGCCGGCTGGAACTGGTGACGCCCGAGCGGTTCTTCGCAGCGGATGTCGGCGGACTCAACCACGTGCCCTATGCGCGCTGCTTCCACGAACATGGCGTGACCATCACGATCAATACGAGGATGCTTTCGGTCCGGCGCGAGGGCAACAAGCTGGCCGCCGTTCTGGGCAGCGATTATGGCGAACGGACCGGGGAACGGATCGTCGACCAGGTGGTCACCGAGCATGGCACCCTGCCGCTGGACGAGCTCTATTTCGAGCTGAAGCCGCAATCGGTCAATCTCGGCGAGGTCGATTACAAGGCCCTGATCGCCGTGCGGCCGCAGGAGGTCGAGACCAACCCGGACGGCGCCTTCCGCCTGTTCCGCATCGGCGACGCGGTTTCCAGCCGCAATATCCACGCCGCCATCTATGACGCGTTGAGGCTCTGTATCGCCATCTGACTGCTGAATCCGGGAGACCTTATTCGAGTCCGGCCTTTCGCATACCGTCGATGAAATGCGGCATTGCTCGCGCCGTATAGGGAACATGTTGCTCGATCCACGCGATAGAGAGGTTCGGCTGCATCGTTCGCAGCGTCGCCATCTCTTCGCGCGCCTCATCCATCCGCCCGGCCTGGGCAAGGGCCGCACACAGAATACGCCGGCTCGCTGTGAACCCGGGGCGCTCTCTTACGGCATTCCGAATCCATTCCACAGCTTCGTCATATCGGTATGCATAGTAGTGGGCAACACCTGTGCCGGAATAAAAGAACGCTTTTAGTGGATCGTACGGACTCGTACGAAGCGCCAGTTCGAAATAACGGATTGCTTCATCCGACCGACCGTCGAAAGCAAGTGCCCAGCCCAGATAACCATGCGCCGTGGCGAAATTGGGGTTCAGTTCCAAAGCTCTTTTGTATTCCTTGATGGCCTCGTCGGTCCGTCGCTGGGTAAAGGCGACATAACCCAGCGCAAGGTGAGCCCAGGGGTCTTCATTATCCAACTGTGCGGCGCGGCGCGCGATTTCCGCCGCGTAAGCGAAGTCGTCGCTTTCCGGTATCCAGCCCACATGGCCCGAGACCAGTAAAGCAAATGCCAACATGCTGTGCGCAGGGCCGTAGTTGGGATATCTTTCGACGGCTTCCCGAAGTGTTTTTATTGCTATCTCGCTCTCGCTTGCGGTCATTCGCCCATAATGTGTCATGGCGCGCGCCACCATATCCCACGCACTCAAATCCTGCGATGAGCGACCTTGCAAACGGGCACCTTCGGCCGCTACCAGTTTGGGCTCAATTGCGGCGGCAACGCTCTGAGTTATGTCGTCCTGCAATTCAAAGATATCGGTGAGCTCGCGGTCGAAATTCTGGGCCCAATAATGAGCTCCGCTGATCGCGTCCACCAGCTGAGCCGAAATCCGCACTCGATTTCCGGCTTTTCGGACACTTCCCTCCAGTACGTACCGTACGCCAAGTTCGCGGCCGACCTGCTTCACGTCAACGGACTGCCCTTTGTAAACAAATGTTGAATTCCGGGCGATCACAAGAAACCAGCGTAACCTGGAAAGAGCTGTGATTATGTCTTCGGCGATGCCGTCGCTAAGGTATTCCTGTTCCGGGTCCCTGGATAGGTTGTCGAATGGCAGGACCGCGATGGACGGTTTGTCCGGCAGTAGCGGCAGCGACTCGGCCACGGAAGGCTGAGGCAACAGCACTCGATAAGCGCGAACCGGCTCAGCGATGTTCTTGACCTTTTGCTCGCCCATATCCTGAAAACCCAGGTCAACCTTGTTCTTGACCTGGTTGAAGACGTTCTGTGAAACGCAGATACTGCCGGCATCGGCAAGTGCTTCGAGACGGGCCGCGACATTCACCCCATCGCCGTATATGTCCCTACCCTCGACGATTACATCGCCGATATTGATGCCTATACGTAATTCGATCCGTTCGCATTCCGGCAGTCCGGCGTTCTGCTCGATCATGCCCTGCTGGATATCGACCGCGCACTCGATTGCGTCGACCACGCTGGCGAATTCACCCAGCGCCCCGTCGCCCATAAGCTTGACGATGCGGCCGTGATGTTCGGCAACTTCGGGGTCGAGCAGGTTCTCGCGAAGGGATTTGAGAGCAGCAAGCGTGCCTGCCTCATCGGCTTCCATGAGACGGCTGTAGCCGACGACGTCGACGGCGAATATGGCGGCGAGGCGACGATCCAAGTCTGTATCCCCTTGGACTGGAGACTAACAAACAGCCATCCAAAAATCTATGCCCATATAGATTCCGGGGTATTTCCGCTCTTGGCCGGGAAGAAAGATTCGATCTGGCCTTCGATGGGATCCGCCATGGGGATTCAAGCCGACCTTCTCCCATCAAGGGAGAGGGGTGGGTGAGGGTGAGCAACAGGCGGCTTGCCGACGACAAGCCGGCGCCGTTCATGCGAATGCCGGATTTTTCACATGCACCATCCTATCCCTTCGAATATAGTCGAATTATGGAAATGAAAAACGCCATAGAATCTTTCGCCGCACTGGCCCACCGGCAACGCCTGGCCGTGTTCCGGATGCTGGTGCGCGTGGGGCCGAACGGCCTGTCGGCAGGCGACATCGCCCTGCGGCTGGAGACCCCGCCCTCCAGCCTGTCCTTCCATCTGACGCAGCTGGGGCGGGCCGGGCTGATCCGGTCGCGGCGTGAAAGCCGGCATGTGATCTATGCCGCTGATATCGAGGGCACGCGGCGCCTGCTGTCCTACCTGACCGAGGATTGCTGCGAGGGGCGCCCGGAACTCTGCGGCGATCTCGCGGGCGCATTCGGCGCCGCGCGGCCGTCATCGTCGTGATCCGAACACCGAACGCCTAACCAACGGAAAATCAATGTCACTCTTCGAACGTTACCTGACCCTCTGGGTCGCGCTCTGCATCCTGGCTGGCATTGCGCTCGGTTATCTGATGCCGGGTTTCTTCCAGCTTGTCGGTGCCGCCGAGATCGCCCAGGTCAATCTTCCGGTCGCGGTGCTGATCTGGGCGATGATCATCCCCATGCTGGTAAAGATCGACTTCGGCGCGCTGTCGCGGGTGCGGGAACATTGGCGCGGCATCGGGGTGACGCTGTTCATCAACTGGGCGGTAAAGCCCTTCTCCATGGCGGCGTTGGGGATGCTTTTCATCGGCTGGTCGTTCCGCCCGTATCTGCCGGCGGACCAGATCGACAGCTATATCGCAGGCCTGATCCTGCTGGCCGCCGCGCCCTGCACGGCAATGGTCTTCGTATGGAGCAACCTGTCCGACGGCGAGCCGCATTTCACCCTGTCGCAGGTGGCGTTGAACGACGTCATCATGGTGTTTGCCTTCGCCCCGATCGTGGCGCTTCTGCTCGGCATATCGGCGATCGTCGTGCCGTGGGAAACGCTGTTCCTGTCGGTCGTCCTCTATATCGTCGTGCCGGTCATCGCGGCGCAGTTTCTGCGGCGCCGTCTGCTGGCAAGCGGGGGAGAGGAGAGGCTTGCGCGGGTGCTCAAGCCGCTGGGCACCGGATCCCTGCTGGCGCTATTGACGACGCTGGTGTTGCTGTTCGGGTTCCAGGGGCAACAGATCATCGCCCAGCCCCTGATCATTGCGTTGCTGGCCGTGCCGATCCTGATACAGGTCTATTTCAATTCCGGGCTGGCCTACCTGCTGAACCGCACGGTAGGCGAGGCCCATTGCGTGGCAGCCCCGTCCGCCCTGATTGGCGCCAGCAATTTCTTCGAACTGGCGGTCGCCGTTGCGGTCAGCCTGTTCGGGCTGGACTCCGGCGCGGCGCTGGCGACCGTTGTCGGCGTATTGATCGAGGTTCCGGTCATGCTGTCGGTCGTGGGGATCGTGACCAGGACGCGAGGCTGGTACGAGGCGGGTGCCGCCGTGCGGCGAAACGCTGCTTCGTAAATGCGAGGCTACGATATTATGCGTTATTATGTGTTATTTCCCATAACAGATCGATGATTGGACAAATCACACCTTGAATGCATATCTCCCTTCAACGGGTTTCGGGAGGGAGCATGCAGGATTTTGGCGCGGCGTTTGGGGAGGCTTTCGGGCTGCTTTTGGGGCTCGATCCGGCATTGATGGAGATTATCGGCCTGTCGCTGCGGGTCAGCCTGACGGCGGTGCTGATCTCGGGACTGATCGGCCTGCCGCTGGGGGCGATCCTGGGGATCAGCCGCTTTCGCGGCCGCTCGGTCATCCTCGTACTGCTGAACACGCTGATGGGTTTGCCGCCGGTCGTTGTCGGGCTACTGGTCTATCTCAGCCTGTCAAATGCCGGCCCACTGGGGCCGCTGGCGCTGCTCTACACACCTGCCGCCATGATCATCGCCCAATCCCTTCTGGTGATCCCAATCGTCACCGCCCTGGCGCGCCAGACCATCGAGGATATGCATGGCGAATATGACGAGCTGCTGCGGGTGCTGGGCGTCGGCCGTTGGGGCATGGTGGCGACCCTGCTGTGGGATGCGCGCTACAGCCTGCTGACCGCCATGCTGGCCGGGTTCGGCCGCGCGGTGGCGGAGGTCGGGGCGGTGCTGATCGTCGGCGGCAATATCAACCATGTCACTCGCGTGATGACCACGGCGATCGCGCTGGAAACCTCCAAGGGCAATCTGGCGCTGGCGCTGGGACTGGGCGTCGTCCTGCTGCTGCTGGCTGTCGTCATCAACGCCGCCGTGATGGGCATCCGGGCCACCGCCGCCCGGTCGGCCCATGCGTGAGGCGGTCATGCCGTTCGACACACCACCGACAGGCCACAATGGCAAGCATGTCCTGCCGATCACGGGGCGCGGCCTGGTGCTGGAGCGTGGGGGGCGCCGCATCATCGACAATATGGATTTCACCATCGAAGGCGAAGGCCTGTCGGTGGTCATGGGACCGAACGGCGCCGGCAAGAGCGTGTTGTTGCGCCTGCTGACGGGCCTGCTGAAACCGGACGCGGGCACGGTAAGCTGGGCCGGCGCCCGGCCGGACCGGGCTCGCGCGCCGTCGGTGGGCATGGTGTTCCAGAAACCAGTCCTGCTTCGCCGTTCGGCACTGGCCAATGTGCGCTATGTCTTGCGGACGGGTGGGCGCGCGGAACGCACGCGCCTGGCCGAGGAAGCCTTGATCCGCGCCGGGCTGGCGCACCTGTCGAAGACTCCCGCGCGGCTGCTTTCCGGCGGGCAACAGCAGCGGCTGGCGATCGCGCGGGCGCTGGCGCCGGATCCCGAAGTGCTGTTGCTGGACGAGCCCTGCGCCAATCTCGACCCCGCCGCGACCGCGGTAATCGAGGCGCTGATCGGGGACGCCAAGGCGCGCGGGACCAAGGTCCTGCTGGTCACCCACGATGTCGCCCAGGCGAAGCGGGTCGCCGACGACATTACCTTCATCCATGACGGCCGGATCGATGAGCAGTCGCCGGCCGCCGCGTTCTTCGACAATCCGCAAAGCCCGGCCAGCCGCGCCTATCTGGACGGCCGGCTGATGGTCTGACCTGACAGAGAGGGAAATATAATGTTGCGCAGGTGCCTTGCTGCCGCGATCGCGGTTATGGCCGCCATCGGCGGCCCGGCTTTTGCCGGGGACAAATTCATCACCGTACAGTCCACCACCTCGACCCAGAATTCAGGCCTGCTGGATTACCTGCTGCTGCAATTCACGAGCAAGACCGGCATCGAAGTGCGCGTTGTCGCGGTCGGCACCGGCCAGGCGATCAAGAACGCGCGCAATGGCGATGGCGATGTGCTGCTGGTCCATGCCAAGCCGGCGGAGGAGAAATTCGTCGCCGAGGGCTTCGGCGTGAAGCGCTTCGACCTGATGTACAACGATTTCGTCGTCGTCGGCCCGGCCGCGGACCCGGCCAAGGTCGGCGGCATGAAGGATGCGCTCGCCGCGTTCGGCAAGATCGCCGCGGCCAATGCCCCCTTCGCCTCGCGCGGCGATGATTCCGGCACCCACAAGAAGGAGCTGTCCCTGTGGAAGCAGGCCGGCGTCGACGTCGCCGCGGCCTCAGGCGGATGGTATCGTGAAACCGGTTCGGGCATGGGCGCGACGCTGAATGCGGGCGTCGGAATGGGCGCCTATGTGCTGACCGACCGCGCCACATGGATCGCCTTCCGGAACAAGGGCGATTTCCAGATCCAGGTCGAGGGCGACAAATCGCTGTTCAACCAGTACGGCATCATCCTCGTGAACCCGGCGAAACACGCGAACATCAAGGCCGAATGGGGCCAGGCTTTCGTCGACTGGATGTTGGCCGAGGAAGGCCAGGCCGCCATCGCCGCCTACAAGGTGGACGGTCAACAACTCTTCTTCCCCAACGCCGAGCCGGTGAGTTGAGGGAAACTGACTTCCGGCAACCAGCGACCTCAT
>JBFFGY010000124.1:0-7676 GCA_041557215.1 Alphaproteobacteria bacterium | reverse complement strand
ATTATGCTGATCTTCGGCATGAAGATGATTCCTAACATGACGGCGTCCGTTGGCCCAGCGGAGGAGGATGGCCGAAGTCTTGTCGGCCGTTTCATACAATCCCGACTTTCCAAACTTGCCCTTGGTATGGTCCCCGCACTATCTATGCGCCTCCGTTTCATCACTGCCTGTGGCCATGACCCCCGAAGACCTCGACAATCTACATGCCGCCCTGATCGAATGCCCCGGCTTCGAGACGGTCCCCCGCGACGCTCTGGAGCCGATGAAGCAGAAGGGGCTGGCACATGACCATGTGATCATCCGCGATACCGGCTGCCTGCTGCGGGTGCCGCGCCAGAGCCAGTTCGCCCTGCCGGCGCAACAGAACCTGGATTACCAGCTTGCGGGTTTCGAGCGTTGCGCCGCCGGCGGCCATGCGCCCGCGCCGCATGGCGCGATCCGGCCGAGCGAGACGGTGCCGATGGGCGCGGTGATCGTCGATTGTATCGAGGGGCGCCCGGCCCAATTGCCGCGCGACCTGCCAGCCCTGGCCGACTGCCTGGCCTCGATCCACAATCTGCCGGTGCCGGCCCCCGAACAGCGCCCGCCGCTGGCCGACCACCGGGACCCGGTCGCCGGGACACTGAAATTCATCGAGGAACAGGCGGTTTTCATGGAGAAGGCCTGCGAGGATAAGGACGCCAGGCGGATGATCGAGGAGGAGGTGGATTGGGCCCGTGCCTTCGCCAGCGACAGCGAGGGCAAGCCGCAGCCGGTCACCCTGGTTGCCACCGACACCCATCCCGGCAATTACGTCCTGCGCGAGGACAACCGCGCCTTCATCGTCGATCTGGAAAAGGCGCTGTACGGTGGGCCGGCCATCGACCTGGCCCATTGCACGCTCTACACCTCGACGACCTGGGACCTGGAGGCCGGGGTCGAGATCGCGCCGGCGGACGTGGCCGACTTCTACCGCTATTACCTGGGCAGCCTGCCGCCCGCACTGGCGCATGAGATCGAACCCTGGATGATGCCCTTGCGGCGCCTCACCTGGCTGCGCTCCACCACATGGTCGGCGAAATGGCGGGTGCAGTCGCAAAAGGAGCGCGTCGAGGCGAAACATTCGGCCGAAGCCACCGAGGACTGGTCGGCGGAAAACCGCGACGCCGCATTGATCGCCCATGTCGAGGGCCGCACCCGGGCCTATCTGAGCACCGAAATAGTCGAGCGCATCCGCGCCGAATGGCGGGATCCAGCCGGGCTATCGACAATGATGCTGGGTTGAAAGTTCTTATTTTGTTCTCTATGCTGTCGACATGGACGAGAAGCTGGCGGACAAGGCGCGCAAGGGACGCGGGGCAGTCGGCAATCCCACCGGGCGGTTTGAATCGCAGGTCAGGATCGTCACCGACGACGGCTGGGGGCTGGGCGACGAGGAGCCGGCGCCGCTGCGCACCAGCCTGGGCGTTGACAGCACGCGCAAAATCATCACCCGCAACCAGTCGCCCGACGTTCCGTTCGACCGCTCGATCAACCCCTACAAGGGCTGCGAACATGGCTGCATCTATTGTTTCGCGCGGCCGACGCATGCCTATCTGGGCCACTCGCCGGGGATGGATTTCGAGAGCAAACTCTATTGGAAACCGGACGCGCCGATGCTGCTGGAGCGGGAGTTGCGCGACCCAAAATACCGCGCCGCCACGTTGGCGCTGGGCGCCAATACCGACCCCTACCAGCCGGTGGAGCGCGACCGGCAGCTGACCCGGCGGATCCTGGAAGTGCTGGCGGATTATCGCCACCCGGTCGGTATCGTCACCAAATCCAACCTGATATTGCGCGACCTCGACATCCTGGCGCCGATGGCGGCGCAAGGGATCCTGCGTGTGGCAATCTCGGTGACCACGCTGGACCGCGAGTTGGCCCGCAGGATGGAGCCACGCGCGCCAACGCCGGCCCGGAGGCTGGAGGCGATCCGCGAACTGGCCGCCGCCGGCGTGCCGGTGACCGTTTTGGCTGCGCCGATCCTGCCCGCCCTGAACGACCATGAGATCGAGAAGATTCTCGAAGCCGCGGCCGAGGCCGGGGCAGGCGCGGCGGGCTATGCGCTGCTGCGACTGCCGCTGGAGATCAAGGACCTGTTCGCCGGCTGGCTGGCCGAGCATTACCCGGACCGCGCCGAGCGCGTGATGAGCCTGGTGCGCCAGACGAGGGGCGGCGCGCTGTATCAGACGGAGTGGGGCAAACGGCAATCCGGCACCGGCGCCTACGCCGACCAGATCGCCAAGCGATTCCGTCTCGCCTGCCGACGGTATGGCCTGTATCACGGACACCCGCCCATAGACGAAAGCCGCTTCCGACGCCCGCCAAGGGCGGGGGATCAGTTGAGTCTGCTGTAAAAATTTAAGGCGGGCCGGTGTTCACGCTGGCCTACCCTTCAGTCACCGGGCTGCGGGCCGTCATAGCCTTCGACGATGAGCAGGTCGCCCTCGGACGCCGCGGTCCGGAAGGAAATGGCGTGCTGGTATTCCGGCGAATCGTAACAATCCAGCGCCGTCTGGTAATCGGGGAATTCGAGGATCACGTGGCGGGCTCGAGAAGCGCCCTCGCGGGCTTCGAATGCGCCGCCGCGCACGACGAATTTGGCGCCGTATATCGTAAATGCCGCCGCGTTGGCTTTGACATAGGCCTGATAGGCATCCGGGTCCGACACGTCCACGTGGGCAATCCAATATCCCTTGGCCATGATTGATTCTCCCTCTCGATAATGAAATGTTGCGGGCACCATAGCCGCGCTTTTCCCGCGCAGCCAAGCTTCGAGTAATTTGTTGCAATTTATTAGTGATTTTGCGCGTATCCTGAAATCCGATCATAGTGATTCGCACCGGGATTAATGGAAGACACCGTCCAGCTTACAGGCATGGCCTTCGTCATCGTCGCGGCGACGCTTTGCGGCGCGGTGATGACGCGCCTGAAGCAGCCGGCGATCGTGGGCTATATCATCGCCGGCGTACTGTTGGGGCCGGCGGGCCTGGGGCTGGTCAGCGACCGTGCCCAGGTCGGCGTGCTGGCGGAGCTCGGCGTGCTGATGCTGCTCTATTTCATCGGCATGGAGCTGTCGCTGCGCAGCTTCCGCTTCACCTGGCGCATCGGGCTGTTTTCCACCCTGATCCAGATCGTCGCCAGCCTCGTTGCCATGCTGGTGGTGCAGCAGCTGATGGGCTGGCCGCTGAGCCATGCGGTGCTGTTCGGTTTCGTCGTGGCGCTGAGCAGCACGGCCGTGGCGGTGAAGATGCTCGACGATGTCGGCGAATTGCGCACCCGGGTGGGGCGCACCGCCATCAGCGTGCTGATCGCCCAGGATTTGGCGGTGGCGCCTATGCTGCTGATCGTCGGTGGGTTGGCCGGCGGCGAATTCCAGTGGACGGTGGTGCTGAAGGTGGCGGTCTCGGTCGGGCTGCTGATCGCGGTCACCCGCTGGTTCGGCAGCCGCCGGCGAATTCATCTGCTGCCCTTCAAGCTGGTGGTCGGCAATATCGACCTGCTGCCGTTGGCCGCCATTGGCTGGTGTTTCGGCTTTGCCGCCCTGGGCGGGCTGACCGGCCTCAGCCCTGCCTATGGCGCCTTCTTCGCCGGTTTGCTGGTCGGCAACAGCGCGGAAAAGCATGCGGTGGAAAACGTCGCCCAGCCGGTGCAATCGATTTTGCTGATGGTCTTTTTCCTGTCGGTCGGGCTGCTGATCGACTTCAATTACATGGCGGAGAACATCCTGCTGGTGCTGGGGCTGTGGTTCTTCGTGTCGGTCTTCAAGACGGCGCTGAATGTCTGGATCCTGCAGCTGATGGGCGAGCAGCCGCAGCGGGCCTTCATGACCAGCCTCAGCCTGGCGCAAATCGGAGAGTTTTCCTTCGTGCTGGGGGCGACGGCGCTGGCCGGCGGCGTGATCGCGCCGGAAATCCACCGGCTGGTGGTGGCGATCACCGTGGTTTCGCTGGTCACCAGCCCGTTATGGATGCACACGGTGCGCCGCCTGCACGAGCAGGGCAGCCTGACCGCGCGAACGCCGATGGCGTTGCTGAAAATCGTCTATGTGCGGGAATGGCGGCTGACCCTGAAGATGACCGCCGGCCTGTTCCAGTGGTTCGAGGGCCGCTTCATCCGGGTCAAGGCGCTGTATTGGCGCTGGAAACATTCGCGTGAGAAAGAACAGGAAACGGAGATTGAAATCCTGCCGCCCGAAAAGCCCGCCGATTTTTCCTTCGACGAAGGACCGGATAATCGGGCCAAGGGCCGCGACGATGCCTGACTTTTCCATCGAGGCATCGCTGGGCGGCGAGGTGGCCGGCATCGACGAGGCCGGCCGCGGCCCCTGGGCCGGCCCCGTGGTGGCCGCCGCGGTGATCCTGGATCCCGCGACGCTGCCATCGGATCTTGCCGCCGCGCTGGACGATTCCAAGAAGCTGAGCAAGGCGGTGCGCGAAGGGCTGTTCACCCATATCGAGGCGCAGGCCACCTGGGGCATTGGGGAGGCCAGCGTCGCGGAAATCGACGAGTTGAATATCCTGCAGGCAACCATGCTGGCAATGCGCCGCGCCTTCGCGAAACTGCCGCGCCGGCCGCGACATGCCATTGTCGACGGCAACCGCGATCCGGGCCTGGATGTGCCGACGCGTTGTATCGTCGGCGGCGACGCCAGCAGCTTTTCGATTGCCGCCGCCTCGATCCTCGCCAAGGTTGCGCGCGACCGGATCATGGCCGGGCTGGCCGCCGAATTTCCCGGCTATGGCTGGGAGAAGAATGCGGGCTATGGCACCAGACAGCATCAGGAAGGGCTGGCGGCAAACGGTGTTACCCCGCATCATCGCCGCAGCTTCGCGCCGATCGCAAAACTCCTCAAGTAATAAATCGTAAACTATAAAGTCATAAAATGAATTGACCTGATGACTCACAGGACTCATATTCGCGCGATGGCTGGAACCAAGAAAAATTCGGGCTTATTTCCGATAAATCAAATTCTCGGAGGGGATTGCATTGAGATCATGCAGGCCCTGCCCGAGAAGAGCGTCGACGTAATTTTTGCCGACCCGCCCTACAACTTGCAGTTGGGCGGAGAGCTGCACCGGCCGAACAACAGCCGCGTCGACGGCGTCGATGAGGACTGGGACAAGTTCGATTCCCTGAAAACCTATGACGATTTCAGCCGCGAGTGGCTGTCCGCCGCCCGCCGCATCCTGAAGGACGAGGGCACGATCTGGGTAATCGGCAGCTATCACAATATCTTCCGCGTCGGCGCAGTATTGCAGGACCTGGATTTCTGGGTGCTGAACGACGTTGTCTGGGTCAAGACCAACCCGATGCCGAATTTCCGCGGCACCCGCTTCACCAACGCCCATGAAACCATGCTCTGGTGCTCGAAGTCGAAGGACGCGCGCTATACCTTCAATTACGAAGCCATGAAGGCGATGAACGACGACCTTCAGATGCGTAGCGACTGGCTGATCCCGCTTTGCACCGGCGGCGAGCGCATCAAGGGGGACGACGGCGGCAAGGCGCATCCGACCCAGAAGCCGGAAGCCCTGCTGCACCGGGTGATCCTGTCCTCGACGAAGCCCGGCGACGTGGTGCTGGATCCCTTCTTCGGCACCGGCACGACCGGCGCCGTGGCCAAGAAGCTGGGCCGCAAATTCATCGGCATCGAGCGCGAGGAAGCCTATCGCCGCGTCGCCGAGAAACGGCTCGCCGACATTTCCGACAAACCCGACCTGGACCTGGTCGACACCCCGTCGAAGCGGCGCGAACCGCGCATTCCCTTCGGCCAACTGGTGGAAAACGGGCTGGTCCGGCCGGGCGAGATCCTGTTCGCCCCGGGCAAGCGCTGGACCGCCAAGGTGCGGGCCGACGGATCGATCATATCCTCCCACCATCGCGGCTCGATCCACCAGGTCGGCGCGGCGGTCCAGGGCGCGCCAACCTGCAACGGCTGGACCTTCTGGATGGTGGAAAAGGGCGGCAAGGCGATTCCCATCGACCTTCTGCGCCAGAAAATGCGGGCGGACCTGATAACGCCCGGATAGGCGGACCCCTTCTGCGAATCATGTTATAATGCCGGTCAGGAAGTTGCATCCGGCGACGCAGAACCAGGGAAAATAACATGCGGTCCGTTGTCATCCCCCTCCTCGCCCTGCTGGCCGCGCTCACGGCCTGCCAGCATGACCTGGCCTCGGCGCAGGCCCAGACCAAACCCGAGCCGGAAATGATGATCCGGCTGGCCGGCGTCGAACGGATCGAACCGGTCATCCTGGAGTCCTACCCCGCCCAGGTGCGGGTGCTGGTCCATGGCTGGCTGTCCGACGGCTGCACCAGCCTGCATGGCTTTGACCAGAAGACCGAGGGCAGGGTCATAAAAATGAGAATCCTGACCAAACGCCCCGCCGGCGTGATGTGCACGCAACAGATCAAACGTTTCCAGGAAACCTATCCGGTGGAAACCGAAGGCCTGCCGCGCGCCACCTACACGCTGGACGTCAACGGGCAGCAGAAGACATTCGAGCTGCCGTAGGGCGGGAAGAGGCGCAGAGACTGGCGGAATCACGACGTCTGCTTGTGCTTCATAAGCCATTGAGCTAAAATGAATGGGTAAAAACCACTGCTGCACACCGCAGCGTCAGAAATGCAATCCAAACATTACGAGCTGCCTTGGCCGCGACTTACTCGCGGTGAGTACTGGTTAATGGAAATCATGGCCGAACACATGATTCCCGCTGACTTCCTGACGAGAGACGATCTGGACAAGTTGCTCGACAAGCAACCACACGGTCTCAACCAGGATGAATTTCTTGCGACGATTTTCGAACTCTCGCGGCAAGGACTGGTCAGTTTCATAAACCGTCACGATCAAACGGAACGTCAATTTTCCAACACGGACCAAATAAGGGACGCGCTGGCTGAAGAATCCCGGCGAGGGCGAAGCAAGACATCCCTGTGCCTCACATCGGAAGGTGGGTGCGTCTGGGAAGCCTTTGCTGCACCTAAATGGGATAGATTTGTCTACGAAGGCTACATCTTCGACGAGCCAACTGGCCGGGTACTTGTAGAACTCATTTGCGCGAGTCGAAGGCGATTGCAGTGGTACCTGGGATCCAGCTATCCATCGCTTTCCCCGATCGACCGGTCTCGCCTGTGGTGGAGTACAGTCGAACCTTGGCAGGCCACCTATTGGAAGACCTTGCCAAAGGCGCATTCGGTGCGATTCGTCGGCTCCGATGACAGGAAGGAAGAGCCACCCCTGCTACCGCGATTCGTCGTCACACCAAGGTGGTATCGCTGGGACTGAGCAGTTTTATTGCCGGGTATTGAGCACCAATTGGGCCTTGCCCGCTTGGGGTGGATTCCGGCCTGACTGATTACCGAACCTGGGCATTAGCCCACTAAACCAGCTGCGTGACGCAGCGTCAGAAATGCCATCAAACCATTACTAACTGCCTTCGCCACGGCTGACTCGTGGCGAGTATTGGTTGCTGGAAAGCATGGCCGAGCACGGTATTCCCGCTGGCTGGCTGGAGAGCGACAACTTGGGCGAGGCGATCAACAAACAACCACACGGCCTCAGCCATGAGGAATTGCTTGAGACCATTTTGGAACTCCAGCGGCAGGGATTGATCTGTTTCGTCTCTGGTCCGGATCGAACGGAATGTGAATTT
>JBFFGY010000123.1:0-7712 GCA_041557215.1 Alphaproteobacteria bacterium | reverse complement strand
GTGAATGCGCCAGCCTGTGACTTCCGCCAACTTGTCCGTGCGCGCCTTGCATTTCGAAAAACCGGAAATCGGACGCTCGCCCTTCTCACGCGTCGTAAACACGTATTGACCGCGCTTCGGCACGGTTTCGAGGATTTCCAGCGCCAGGGCAGACAACGGAACTTCATGTGCCCGGTCGGCCTTGGTCATTTCGCGCGGGATCGTCCAGACGGTGATTTCCTCTTTGGCGCCGTTCGTAATCGAACGGGTGGTTATATCGTCCCAGCGCATCTGCGCGACTTCGGAGCGACGTTGCAGAGTCACCAGAAGCATTTTCTGGAAGGAGCCGAACGGATCGCCCATTTCGCCCCAAGCATTCCACAGCGCCTTGATTTCATCGGGCGTCAAAACGCGGTCACGGTCCCTTTCTTCGCCAGGCGGCTGGATACCCTCTACGGGGCTGGCGGGGATCATGTGCCGCCCCGCTGCCCACCTGAACATCTTGCGTATGGCGGCAAGGGTGCGGTTCGCGGCAATCGGGGTGCCCTTGTCCACAATGCTGTCCAGCAACGCCACAACATCCTTGCTGGAAATCGAATCCATCATGCGGTCACCCCATACCGGAATGACGTGTTTTTTCAGCTTCAGTTCCGTCTCGCGCCACGTCCTGCGGCCCTTGGCCTTCAAGTACCGTTCCACAAACAGATCCACTCCCCGGCGCACCGTGTAGGCTGTCTCGGAAGTGCGGCGCGGGTCTTCTCCCCGCTTCGCCATGTCACGGTATTTGCGGGCCTGCTCGCGAGCCTCGGCAACGTCCATTTCCGCCGGGCCGATGGTCACCCGGATTTGCTTGCCGTGTAGGCGGGTCATGTAGGCAAAGGTTTTCACGCCCTTGTTCGTGACCCGCAAATGGAAGCCCGAAAGGTCCGAATCCCAATACTCTGTGCGACCGGACTTAGGCCGAGCAACTTTCCGCACGGCTGCGGCTGTCAGTCTTGCTTTCGGCATGGTGCCCTCCTGGGGTAACGGTGGGGGTAACAAACCGGCTGGTTCACCGCTGTTACCCGGTGTTACATAGTGTTACCCCAACAAGAGCATAATTCAAGGAAAAAGGCCGTAAATGTCCCAGAAATGTTATGTTATGTTGTTCGGGGTTACGGCCTAGCACAGGATTCCTAATCCTGGGGTCGCAGGTTCGAATCCTGCCGGGCGCGCCACCCCAATCGATTTCCAAAGATACCTGCATAGCCGGACTCACGCCCTTTCGCGATTGACCGTGCTCGGCGTGGGCCGCTAAATGGCGGCGGGGGTGCGCCATGGATGACATGTCTTTGCCGAATTCGCTCTGGGCGGCTACTGCGTCGCCGCCCGCCGATACGCCGCCGCTGCAGGGCGAGCGCAGGGCCGATGCCGTGGTGATCGGGGCCGGGTTCACAGGGCTTTCCGCTGCGCTCCATCTGGCCGAAGCCGGGACGGACGTGGTCCTGCTGGAGGACGGCGAGCCCGGATGGGGCGCGTCGGGGCGCACTGGCGGGCAGGTGATCCCGGGCCTGAAGCTGGACCCGGACGAGTTGACCGCAAAATACGGGCCTGAGCGCGGCGAGCGCGTAGCGGAGTTCGCCGGCGGTGTCGCCGACACGGTCTTCGACCTGATCGAACTGCACCAAATCGATTGCCACGCGGTGCGGTCGGGCTGGATCCAGGGGGTGCATGCACGGTCCCGGATGGATCTGGCGGCGCGGCGCGTGGAGCAGTGGTCGCGGCGTGGCGCCGATGCGGAGCTGATTGACGCCGCGAAGATCGCCGAACTATCGGGAACGGAACGCTATGCCGGCGGCTGGATCGACCGGCGTGGCGGCATGCTGCAGCCGTTGAGCTATTCGCGGGGCCTTGCCCATGCGGCGATCCGGAACGGCGCCGCCATTCATGGCCGCTCGCCTGTCACTGGCTTGACTCGCGAGGGCTCGGTCTGGCGCGTGGAGACGCCGGGCGGTGCGGTAATGGCCGACCAGGTGCTGCTGGCGACCAACGCCTATACCGGTGCCCTGTGGCCGGGCCTGAAACAAAGCGTCATCCCGGTCTTCAGTTACCAGGTGGCGACGAAGCCGCTGGGCGACAATCTGCGCCGCACCATCCTGGCGGGCGGCATGCCGGTGTCGGATACGCGCCGGGTGCTGCTCTATTTCCGGCTGGACCATACGGGGCGGCTGGTGGTCGGCGGCCGCGGCCGCTCGCGCCAGACAGAGGAGCCCGGCTGTTACCGGAATATCGTCGAAGGGCTGAACTGGCTCTACCCACAGCTGGGCCCTGTCGAACTGGACTATTACTGGGGTGGGCAGGTGGCGATCACGCTGGACCACCTTCCGCATCTCAACGAGCTTGCCCCTGGCCTTCACGCCATGATCGGCTATAACGGGCGCGGGGTGGCGATGGCCACGGCCTGCGGCAGGATGATGGCCGAACGCATGCGGGGCAAGCCCTTAGACGACCTTCCGTTGCCGGTATCTCCCCTAAAACCCATCCCGTTTCATGGCTTCCGACAACCGGCCTTGGCCGCCGCTGTCGGGTGGAAGCGATTGCTGGACAGGTGGGAAATGCTGCGGGGCTAGGCCCTAAAGCCCGATATATTTTTCCAGTTCGAGAACGAAGATTGTCGTGACCATCAGGAAGGCCACGAACTCCAGCGCTGAAATGACAATCAGCGCGAAAACGACTCTTCGGGCCACGGGTGTCATCGTCTTCCAGACCCGGTCCATATACCAGCGCCAGATTGCATAGCGCGACCACCGCGTCCAGCGGCCAAGAAAATGGCGCAGATCATGGCCCCATTGCACGAGGCTGCGGTCGACCTCGTCGGCGCGGGCCTGACGTTCCGCGAGCGGCGTTCCGGAATAATCGTCGGTCACGGTCAGCGTTGCGCCGCCATCCGCCGCGACGACCTGAAAATCGGTGTATGATTTTATCCCGCCACCATAAACAACCCGCAGCCCGTCCGGCAGGGGTTCGGCATGGATGTCGGTTTCAAGCTCCCGCTCGTTGCTAAGATTGCGGATCCGCAGATGGTGATCGTCCGCGCCGAGCCGACGCCACTCGTCGAAGCGCAGAAGCGAATTGATGCGGAACAGCCGCTCCACATCCTCGCGGCAGAATGAAAGTAGCGCTTCCGCGGTCATCGTGGTCTCGATGGTTACCCAGGCCGCGTCCCTGCCATCTTCGCCTTCGGGCTTGTCGGATGTCTCCGCCATGGTCACCATCTATCTGTCGGGATGGGGCACGACGAGAAGCGGCGCCCTGAGGCCCTGGACAAGGATTTCCATTTTCATGCGAGACCGGTAACCGGGCATTCCTCGCGGCCGTGGCGAGCCGATGATCACAAGGTTGAAGGGCGCTGCATTGGCGGCCTCGAGCAGTTTTTCGGCCGGCTTGCCGAGAATCGCACTGTGTTCGTAGGTCAGACCCCTGGCCTCGACTTCCCGGCGCAGCGCCTCGGAATGTTCCATCAACTCGCGCTGCAACTGCGCTTCGACATAATCGCCGAACCGTTCCTGGGTAATGGCATTGTTCAGCCAGTCGTCGCCCCGCATGCCTTTCCAGAAATCAGGCACGACCTCGAGATGGCGGATCGTGCCGCCCGGTGCGCAGAGCGAAAGAGCAAATTCCTCGGCGGCCCGCGCTCCCGCGGTTCCGTGGCTGGCAAGCAGTATGGTTGCAGGCGTCATCTTCCAAAAATCCGATAATCAAATAAACGGCCCGGCACATCCCTGGAGATGCGCCGGGCCAAGCTGTCCTTATTGTCTTGTCATCCGACGAGGATATATACGCCGAACGCGATCAACAGGGCGCAGACGAGAGCGACCAGATCCTCCCAGCGGTCGCTGCCGAAGATGGACAGGGCCGAGCCGCGATGGAACTTGGCGCCAGCTTCCTGTTGAAGGTCGATGTTCTGGCTGTCATTGTCAGACATGATCGTTTCCTCCCGTTATATGGTTTCACTGACGAACAGCAGGATCACGATCAGTGACAGCACGGCCTTGATCGTTCCGACGATGCCACCGATGACAAGCGGCTGGCCGCCTGCCTGTCGCATCGCAGCCCCGGTGATCTGCATGCCCAGGCCAGTAAGGCCGAAGGCAAACAGCCAGGTGATCCACTGACGGAACTTCTTGACCATCTTGGCTGTTTGGTACACCGCACCATGCGCCTTCTTCAGAACCTTGTTGGCGTCCGAAGACAGCACCTTGGCATTGTTCAGGCCACGCAGCGTCGCGTCATCATCGATATTCGCGACCTTGCGACCTTCGATCAGCCTGCCCAATGCCGCGGCCTGGGCCGGACTCTGCACCTTGCTGGCTTCCGAGGACAGCAATGCCGTCTCTTCCGCTGTCAGCAATTTCGACTCGCCGATGTTGTTGTCGAAATATTTGCCCTTGTAATGCTGTGCCGGCGCGAAAATACCGGTTGAGGACAGGGCAAACATAAGAATGAAGCCGAGTACGAACAGCGGGAACTTCTCGAATACAACCCGGCCGACATTGACCTGGGTGCCGGCAACCGACTCTTCACGCCGGACATACCAGACCGCCAGCCAAAGAACGATAATCGGCAGGAACAGAACGCGGGTGATGTTGAAAATTTCCGCGACCTTCAGCGTCTCGATACCGTTCGGCTGGTAGGCCAGCGCCGCGCCTGCGACCTGCGCGGAATTGAGAATGCCCGTTCCGGCCCAGGCACCGAACTGGATATGGCCGAGACCCAGCAGGTGGCCGATCACCGGGAAGATGAACATGCAACCCACGCCCCAGATCAGGATGGTGCCGATGGTATAGGCGATTTCGGTCGGTTTGGCTTGTACGACCGGGGCTGCCGCCACCGTCGCGGAAACGCCGCATACCCCCATACCGGCGGACAGCACGCCGCCCATCGAATTGGGAATCTGCTTGCGGCGGCCGATAAACAGCACGAGGCCGACCGACCCCAGAACGAAGAAGCCGATCATCACGACCGACAGCTTGCCGAGGTGGGCAAGCTCCGCCAGGCTGTACAAGGTGCCCAGCAGGATGACCCCGGTTTTCAGGCCCAGGCGCGACAAACGCACTCCGTTTTCTGCCCAGGCGGGTATCCTGAACACATTGACTGTTATGATGCCGGCCAGGATGCCCAGAACGACGTAGTTCAGGCCCAGTACGTCGTGCAGATATTTGTCCGCCATCACCGGGCCGAGCGATTTGCTTAAGACCGCGACGAACGGCGCCGCGAACCAGGTAACAATCATGGCAATCAGCAGGATAAACATGCCGCCGGCAACCGTGGACAGGTAATAGTCCACATTGCCCTCTTCATGCTTGCCCCACATATGCCAGGCACCGATTACGACACTGATGCAGCCGAACACATAGCCGAGGTTGGTGATTTCGCCGGTTTTCCCGCCGATCTTCAAATAGGCGATGATGCCGTCCAGAATCCCTGCATTGGTAAACCCGGCGAGCAGTATCAGCAAGACGCCCATTATAAGTAATGCAGGATGTTTTTTGGTGTAGACCACAGTACAATCCTCCTCTGTCCGTTTGTACTCATTCCTGCGATTCAGAAACCCGCACATATTCTTTTTTTTAAATGTTAGCACACGCTGTATGCTTAATAAAGCATCGTTATATACCTATAAAGTTTTGCCTTGCCGGGCTGCCAAGTGCTGGTTGTGTGGCCGGTTTTGCCGGGAATACGTGGCTATGATTGACAGGAAAATGCCAAGGCCAGACCCGGTGAGGGTAAGGGTCCGGATCTGCTGCAGGGGATGCCTGCAGAGCTTAGTCGAGGTATCTCAGGAACCGTTCGCTACCGGGCATGGCGTACAGGTTGCCGTATGTGTCGTAGCAGCCGGTCCCCGAATATTGCGCCGGTCGACCGTTGACGTAGCCCGTGCCGTAGATCGTGCGGCAGTCTCGCCACACGGGCTGCGGTGCCGGGGCCATATAGGTGGTTCGCGGAGGCGCGGCGAGGTGACCGATCAATGCGCCGAGCAGCAGCCCTCCGGCGAAAACGGCGGCGCCGTCATGGCGGTAGTGCTTGTATCCGTAATAATGTCGGTGACCGTCCCAATGACCATGGCGCCATCCGTCCGCCACGGCCGGTGCGGCGAAACCGGTTGCCGCGAAAAGGCATGCGGCGGCGATGATTTTCCTGAACATAGGCAGCTCCTGTCTGCCTCCCCGATACCTCCATCATAGCACGAACTGATGGCGGTTTCAGCCTTTCCCCGTGATCAGCGGCACGAAGGCCACCGGCAGCCCGCGCATTTCAGAGACGTTCCCGTCTTCGTCCTTTGTCACCAGGGTCAGGGCCTGCTCGAAGCGGCCCATGCCGACCGGTATGGCCATGCGGCCGCCGGGCGCCAGTTGATTGATAAGGGCGGGCGGAATGGCGGTTGCCGCGGCTGTCACCAATATACCGTCATAGGGCGCGTGTTCGGGCCAGCCCAGACTGCCGTCGCCGGTCTTTACATGGACGTTGGCGTAACCCAGCCGCCGCAGCCTTGCCTCGGCCGCATCTGCCAGTTCGGCGATTCGCTCGACGCTCCAGACTTCCTCCACGCATTCGGCCAGTACCGCGGTCTGGTAGCCGCAGCCGGTGCCGACCTCCAGCACCCGCATATCGAGCCGGGGCCGCAGCATCTGCGTCATGGCCGCGACGATGTAGGGTTGGGAGATGGTCTGGCCCTGGCCGATGGAAAGCGGTCTGTTCTCGTAGGAATAGGGCTGTTCCCAGCGGGGCACGAATTCGTGGCGCGGTACATGGGCCATCGCTTCGCGGACGGCCCTGTCCAACCGGCTTACGCCGAGCCAACGCGCCGTGTCGCGGACATCCGCGTCGATCTCGGCCAGCAGGCGCTCGCGCGTAGCGGCATATTCGTCGGTTATCCCGGCAGGGCCACCGCCGGTTCAGTCGAAGTCGAAATTGTCGAATTCGGTTATCTTCCAGCCGCCGCCCAGATTGTCCAGCGTAATAGCGCGCTGGCGGATCAAGGCCTTGCCCCGGTCATTTTCGGCCAGGAAATAGCGAAATTTGACGCGGGTCATGCCTTCATTGACCCGAAAATCGAAAATCTCATAGCTGAGATAGGTTTCCGCGCCGAAACGCTCCCGCCGCAATGTCATGACGTCGCCGTATTTCGGCGCCAGCGAGGGGCCGAGATGCTGGCTGACGGCGCCGCGCGACGACAGCGAGGCGAAAAAGGCCGTCAGTGCGTCGCGGGCCTGCAACGCGGCGTTCATCTCCTCCTTGGTAAGGTCGGAAACCTCGGGGTGTTCGCGCACGCTCTCCGTGATCTGCTGTTCCTCGAACAACGCGTCGGAAAAGGCCTGGCCGATGGCGTCCTGGGCCATCGCGGTGGCCGCCATGCCGGCCGAGGCGATTATCGCCATCGTGAACATCTTCAGAAATCGCAGCATGCCCGCTCCTTTCAGCGCTCGCGCCCGTGTGGTCGCGCGAATCAAAGCATAATACCGTTAACATGAGTTTACCGCCTTGGCGAGCCTGAACGGGGGTTGCATGGCGGGCCGGCTTTCCACATATATCCGCCACTCCATCCGTAATGTTTCATTCAGATGCTGGTGAGCTGAGATCATGGCTGAATCGAAAACGAAGACCGAAAAGGCCTCGAAAAGCGGCGCAAAGGGCAAGGCGAAGGCGGAAACGCTGAATTTCCAGGCGGAGATGAGCCGCCTGCTGGATATCGT
>JBFFGY010000122.1:0-7725 GCA_041557215.1 Alphaproteobacteria bacterium | reverse complement strand
TGACAAAACCCTGTTCCGGGCAAAGCTTTCCACCCGGAGGTCATACAGGCTTTTGATTTAATTCCAAGTTAATTGCGGCGGGGTTTTGCGGGCGTCAGGGGCGGTGCGGTGGCGACCCGTCCCCGGCGCAAGAAAAGGCAACCGGCCCGAAGCGTCTATCGCCTCGGACCGGCTGCTCTTTTTATCGCGATCCTGCGGATCGAATCCGGGATCCCATTTTCTCGAGCCTTCCCCTTTGGGCTTATGCATGCATCCCACTGACGGTCACTGCATCCCAAAACCTCCCTGGCTCCGGTTCCTCAGTTTGCTCCCCTCCTTAGCGGCGCTTCCCCTGAATGCGATGCCGGGATAGCCCCCGGCCTTTATTCCTGACTGCGTTCCCCCGGGCGCGCCGCCCGACCGTTCAGGCCGGACGGTGCCGCCAAGAGACCCGACGTGCCATTACCAGCAGATTTGCACTGGCGACCCATCACCGCTAGGTCCGTAGGTGATGCAGGTATTGTCGCCGCCCTTCGAATAGCCGGTGCTGTTCGTGGGGCCGCCCACGTTAAGCGTGCAGTTCGCTGCGATTTGCGCCGCTGTGGTGTACGCTTCCGCACAAGCACTATCGATGCGGCAGCAAGTTTCTGTTGTCGGATCGCAAATACCGTTGCCATCAAACCCGGCTAAATCGTCGCCGATAGGCGCGTACGCGTCCTGCGTGCTGCAACTGGAATAAATCGCCGAGTTCGTCGCCGGATCCGGGCCTCCGCAGGTGCTGGATTTACCTTGGCCATCGAAAAAGGTCAGAACGCTCTTGTTGTTCCCAAGGACATTGAACAGATCGTAGAGGCTCTCGCCGCTGTAGTTGCAGTCCGGCCCACCGTAAGCGGGCGGGTTTGAAGCATCCGAGCAAAACCATACAGTGTTGATGTTGCTGGTCGTATTGAGATCCGAATAGTTGAACCCTTGAGTCAACTGGTCAAATTCAGGCACGTAACAGGTCCTGCCGTTGCCGGCCTTGACGCAGATCAGCGTAAATCCGAAGTCAATCGCTCTCCAGTCGAATTTGCTGCTGCCTTCCACACTGGTGATTTCTACTTCCGGATCGAGGTCCGTTGGGTAGAAACCCGGGAGGAGAGTATTCACAATAACTTCGGTGTTGAAGTTGGCGGTCGTGCCAAATTTGGGATCGCCGGCGGGGAAATTCTGGGCGTCCATGTCCTGAGCGAGTCCGTAGCAAGTCGTGGCGTTGCTCTTGATGAAATACTTCGTCTCGCGGGCGTGCGATGTGTTGGCGACCACCGCGGCTGTCAGGAAGAATGCTGCTCCCAGTAAAAGCCTTGGCAGAATTCCTACTAGATGTGGATGTTTTCTCATTTTTATCCCTCTATGGTTGATGGATTGTTTGTTTCCAAATTTGGTTATTTGAAGCCTGTTCGGTTCCTCGTACTAGCTATGGGATATCTTTGGCTCTGATGCGCGATGCGTCTCCGCCGGCATCGCTTAAAATTGCAACGTAATCATACCCATAACGGTCCGCGCTGGAATGTAGGGACTTGGCGTCGGCTCATCCCGGAATTCACGGTAGGAGTCGTCGAGATAGTTGAACTCCTCGTCGAACAGGTTCCGTCCATCCAAGCTAATCATCCCGGCTCGATTCTTCAGCCGCCAACCGATGCGCGCATCAACTGTTATGAAACTGTCCTGGCCGGCGGCAAGGAACGATGTCGGGTGCCGTTCCACATCCTGATCGATGAAGGTCGCGCCGGCACCCGCAACAAACCCGCTGGGGTGGAAATAGGCGACATTTAACGGAACACTGATCGTCCTCACTTCTTTCGGGAAGAAATCGTCACCCGCTCCGGGGTCGCTGGTATAGCGGTCGAATACGGCCCCCACGTTGACCGCTATGCTGTCGGCGGGCAGCCAGGAGACATATCCGCGATAGATCTGCTCGTCCCTGTCGACTGGATCGGACAGCGTGAACGTCGAGCCGGATACCTGGCGGACACGCTCCGAGAATCGCCGCGCCATGCCCTCGACGCCAACATGAACACTGTCGGCGGCATCCCAATCCAGGCCAATTCCACCACCCTTGGATACGGTTCCGTTACTATCGTCATACAGTTGATTGAAGCCTGCGATCTGTGTGGGCTCGATAGTCCGGTTCGCAAATATCACCGGCTTGACGACCTGGAAGGCGGCGCCGCGCACCCGGAATGCGTCCGTTACGTCCCACTGAACGCCAAATTTCGGGTTGAATTCCTGCTCCTCCGCGCCACCGACATCATAGTCGAGGTCGTCATAGCTGGCGCCCAGCGTCCATGTCACAGGATCCGGGTAGTTCGCATTGACGTAGACGTAGCCCCGGCTGTGCTTGATATCCTGTTGTCCTTGGACGTTCGCTAGAACAGTGCCGGCGGGGAACGGCGGGACGAAACATCCCACGGGGGGAGGAGTGAACGGATCGCAACCAGGCAAGAAACCCGGAAAATCCTGCTCCACGACCACGCTCGAGTCCTGGCCCCTGTCATCCAGCGACAGTGCCGCGCCGGCGACGACGTTGAAGCGGTCGGCGCGGTGCAGATATTGCGCCTCGAACAAATGACTCACATCTTCTGTGGGTTCATCGATATCGAGGAAGAGCTGCGACGGGCCGAAATCGCTGACCTGATTGTCCAGGAAGGTGTTCAGCCGGTCAGAGTATATGTAGGAGAACAGGATGTCGCTATTGGGCGACGGCGAATATCGTATTCCAGCGCGTGCGATGTCCTGCTCGAGTTCGCGGGTCTGAGTCGTGCTGAAACTGTCCGGATCGAACCTGAATGTCACGTCCCCCGCTTTTGATTCCCGTGTCCAGTACTCAAGCTGAATATTGAGATTCGGCGTGAGCGCCGCCTGGGCGTATACATTCTGGATATCGTGCTCGATGTCGGCGTTTTCCCGCCAGCCATCCGTCTGGTAGTGGTAGGCGCCGGCACTGACCGACAGCCAGTCTTGGACTGCGGAAACGACGCCTTCGGCCGTCGACGTTTCGTCGGAGCCATAGCCACCAAAACCACTGAACTGCGCCCGGTTTCGCTCGAACAAAGACGTGTATTCGTTAAATCCGGCGCTGCCGCCGCCCGCGCCCAAATTGGCCGTGCTCCCGCTGGGCGAAACGGGATTGATGTTGATATCCTGCAGCATCTGCGCCTGGAGCTGCTCGCTGACGCGGGCGATTTCACGGCGCCGCATGTCCGCATAGGTACCGGACAGGAAGCGATGTGCACTCGCATTCGTGGGATCATCCGTCAGAGATTTGGTAGCCTCGTTCAGCCCCATCTGGGTGAACCCGAGGTCCGAATACACATTCGCCAGGCTCGCGCCCCTCGCGGCCCGGTCCTCGTCGAGCTGCAGCCTGCCGCGATAGACCGCGCGGTTGTCGTTCAGCTCTATGGATTTCTGCAGATCCTTCAGCGCCTCGCCCGGGCGGTTCTCGCTCTGCTTCCTGAGCGCGTCATAAAGATACGCCGTCGGGTCGTTGGGGTCGCGTTCCTTGGCCAGGGCCAGCTGCTGGGCGTCGATCTCCTGGCGCTTCTCCTCGAAATAGGCCTTGCCCAGATAGGAGCGCAGCAGCGCGCTTTCCGGGTCCAGCGCCACCGCGGCCTCGATATGCTTGCGGCCATCGGCCAGATCGCCCTCGCGGATCATTGCCAGCCCCAGGCCCAGATGCGCCATCGGGTCGTCGGAATCGATCGAAAGCGCCTTGGTGAAGGCGGTCTTCGCCGCACCGGTGCGAATTTCCACCAGGTTGGCGAAGCCCAGCACCACCTGCGCCCGCTCCAGGTTCGGGGCAATCGCCACGGCCCGCTCAGCCTCGGCGCGGGCGCGGTCGCGATAACCGACCATCATCCAGAGTTCCGCCAGCCGCGCGCGGGCCAGCGCGTCGTTCGGGTTCGCCGCCACGGCGCGTTCCAGCGTCTGGCGTGCCTCGCCCAATTGGTAATCCGCCTGCAGCGCATAGGACAGGGCGATCGCGGCGGCGGATGAATCCGGGGCCAGTTCCACCGCGCGCCGGCCATTGGCCAGCCCTTCGTCCTTGCGGTTCTGGGCAACGTCGATCACCGCGCGCATGGCATGGGCCAGCGCCGAGCCGGAATCCGCCTGCAGCGCCCGGTCGATGGCGCCGCGCGCCTCGCCCACCTGGCCGGCGGCCAGCAGGAAGGAAGCCCGATAGAGGTGATAGGTCGAATCCTGCTGCCCGGCGGGCACATTCTGCATCGCGGCCAGCGCGCCGGCGGCATTGCCCTGCCCCGCCAGGCGCGCGGCATCGGCGATCGCCGGCGGCAGGCCGGACGGGGCATCGCCGCCGCCCTGGGCGGCCAGCACCGGCGGATAATAGATAGACCATTGAGCGGCATCGCGCGGCCGCACTACCGTGCGCCGCTGCGGCGCCTGGCCGGCCTGCGCCACGACCATCTGGCCGCTGGTCACGGCTTCCTGGCCCTGGTCGTTGGCGGCGCGCACCGTGCCCTCGAACACGGTCAGTTGGGTTTCGTTCTGGGCGACGCGGATGACGAATTCCGTGCCCTCGATCGTCGCATTCAGGTAGGGGGTGTCGATCGCCACTTCACGGGGCTTGCGGCTGAAGGATTGGATGGCGCCGACCAGCAGCTGAACGAAGGATTTCTCCTCCGGCTCCGGCGCGATGTCGGCCAGGTGGACGGCGGTGTTCTGGTCGATGCGGAAAACCGCGTCATTGACCAGCGACACGGCGGCGCGGCTGTTCGCCTCGGTGCGCACCGTGTCCTTGTCGCAGAGCTGCACGCCGAGACCCGCGGCCTCCCACGCGCCGCTGCCCGCCCGCTGGACCCGGACATCACCCTCGACGGAAGAGAGCGACCCGACCACCGGTTCGCAATCCGGCAAGGCCGCCGCTGCCGGCCCGGCAAACGCTGTAACGCAGAATGAATATAGTGCTCCCTTAAGGAGCGTAGCCTTCGCCCGCCGCATCGATTCCCCCATTTGCTAAATTCTCTAACCCCGTTTTTGCCCCATTTTTGTGGGGACACCTCTAATTTGAGAGGTATTTTGTGGATTTTTTTAGCAGAACTCTAACTATTTGCCTAGAGTTTTATGTTGGTATTCGTGCATTTCGAGTAAAAACCTCACGCAGCCCTTACTTGGAGGTCATGCGAATGACCGTGGGGTCGCCCTCCGGCATACGCCCTTCGGCATAATCCTCCAGTATGCGCAAGAACATCGCGGTCGGACCGTCTCCGGGATATTTTTCATCGATAGCCCGGAATTGAGCCGTCGCGTCGTCCCAGCGCTGCTCGCGGAAGGCCTGCACCGCCTCGGAGAAGATCCGGCAGAGTTCCACCTGCTCCGGCGTCGCCTCCTCCTCGGAAGCCACCACCTGGTAGACCGGCTGCCCGTCGGCCTTTCCGACCAGCTGGAACGAGCCGACGGGGCGCACCAGGATGCCCTGCACCCCCTCCACCACCGTATCGGCGGCCAGGATCTGCGTGCCGGTGAACTTGTTCAGCCCCTCCAGCCGCGAGGCGGTGTTGGCGGGATCACCCAGGATCGAATAGGCCATGCGGCCACCGCCGCCGGTATGGCCAAGATAAAAATTCCCGTCCTGCAGGCCGATGCGCGCGCTCAGCTTGACCTGCTCCACCTTGTTGAATTCATCCATCGCGTCCAGCACCCCAATGGCGCCCAGGATGACGCTACGGCGGGCCTCCGGCGATTCCTGGTTCTTGGTCCAGGCGCACATGATGGTATCGGCATGGAACTCGGTCACGTCGACGCCGTTGCGTTTCAGCGGCTGCGCCATGGCGTCGAAATAGGCGTTCATGAAGCGCGCCAACTCCTTCGGGGTCTTACCCTCGGAAATGGTGCTGAAGCCCGACATGTCATTGGCCAGGCAGGTGCCGTAGACCACCTGGTTGACCGCATCCGAATCCACCCCGGCGCCGGCCAGGTCGCGCACCACGCTTTCCGGCACGTATATTTCCAGGGCTTCCGCGATCGACTGCACCTTGCGGCGTTCCAGCAGGTACTGGGCGATCAGCCCGACCAGTAGCGCAAAGGGAAACTGCACCATCAGTGGCGTCGCCCAGGGCAGCCACAGCGCTTCGCCGTTGAACATCCATTGCGCCCCCGCCGCATACGCCCCGGCCAGCCCGAAGGTCAGCGGCACCGCGAACAGGGCGGGCAGGGCATAGACGCAGATCCCCACGATCAACCCGAACCCAAGCACGATGGCGGCCAGTGTCTCGGCATCCGGCTGGTGCAGCGTGCTGTCGTTGATCATATTGGCCAGCGCGGTAGCCATGATCTCGACGCCGCTCAGATCCACGCCCTTCTCGTTGGTGAAGACGGTGTAATAGCGGTCCGGTTGCTCCGGGTGGTAAAGGTCGGAATAGCCGGCGAAGACGACCCGACCCTTCAGGTCGTCGCCGGCTGGACGCCGCCCCTGGAATTCCGAGGGCAGCATCGCCTCGTAGGGGAAGGTCAGCACGGTGCCCGGCGGGCCATAGAAATTCAGGTAGCGCTGGTCCGGCCCGGCATAAAGCGCGGCCAGGGCACGGATCATCCGCTGCCCTTCATCGTCCAGGCCCGACGATGCGGCCAGCCCGTCGACCCGGGCCTTGAGCCCGGGGTTCTGCGTGAAGGCCGCACGCAGCGCCCCCATCAGGTTTCGCATCTCCTGCACGCCGGCGATATCCTCTGCCTGCGCCGGCAGTTCATCGACGCCGGGCATCCGCGCCTGCGCCAGGATATCCCGCCAGTCCGCGTACCAGGGCAGCGCCAGAATCTGCAACGCGATCGCCGAGGTGGTCGGCGCATCGCCGACACTTGCCTTGAATGTCCAGAAGGTATGGGCCGCCTGATCGATTTTCTCCAGCGGGAATGGCCCCATGCCCCGCGCGCCGCCGACCAGCGGGTCGGTGGGAACCATCGCCTCTTCCTGCCACAGCCAGCCGCTGACATCCCCGCCGGCGCCATAGACCGGCACCTGCTTGCCGATCAGTCGCTGCAGCAGAATGGCGCGGTTTGCCGCCGCAATCGAGTCGCCGAATCGGGCATCGTCCTCGGCGTCCTTCGGGCGACTGAAATCATAGTCGAAAACAACCGCCGCGGCGTCCTGTTCCACCAGGACGTCCAACACCCGGCCATGGACGCTGCGCGGCCAGTCACGCGGCAGCGCGCCCAGCCCCATGATCTTGCCGGAATCGCTGTTGAGACCAATGACCGCCACCTCGGGCGGCGACGGCAGGGGTCCTCGGATTTCGAACAGCCAGGGCAGCCCCATGTCCCGCTCGAAACCGAATTTGAAATTCGTGCTGATCTCCACCCCCATCAGCACCAGGCCAAGCAACGCCGTGCAGACCCCGATGATGATGCTGCGCACCCACTTGCTCACGTCCCGCCTCCTCGCCATTCCCTGGCGGAACGTTAACCTGCTGTTAAGTTTATGACAACCGGAGATGACACCGGCCCGCAGGGGGAAGACCGCCGGACAGCCGCCGGGCCTACTGCCCGGCCGGCTGTCGCGGTTGCTGCGGTTGTTGCGGGCGCTGCTGGTTCTGTTGCCTGTTCGGCTGGCGCGGCGCCGGCGACTCGTCCTTCTTGAGTTCGATCACCCCGCTCTTTTCGCCCTTCGACAGCGCAATGCGGTCCGCTTCGATGCTTTCCAGGGTCCAGCCCTGGACCGTATCACCCTTGCGCAGCATCAGGCGTTGCCCTTTC
>JBFFGY010000121.1:0-7741 GCA_041557215.1 Alphaproteobacteria bacterium | reverse complement strand
GGGTAGAACAAGGGCGGAACCCCGGGTTCCGCCCTTTTTCATCGCCCGCCGACGTCCCGCCGCGAGACGCATATGCCTGAAATCTATGTCGACGCCGATGCCTGCCCGGTAAAGGACGAAGTCCTGCGGGTGGCCGCCCGCCACGGGCTGACCGTCCATATCGTCGGCAATACCTGGCTGCGCATGACGGAAAGCCCGCTGATCAACCGCGTTGTCGTCCCGGAGGGCCCGGACGCGGCGGACGACTGGATCGCCGACAATATCGGCGCGGGCGACATTGCCATCACCGGCGATATCCCGCTGGCGGCCCGCTGCCTGGAGGCCGGGGCAACGGTCATGAATCATGGCGGCAAGCCCTTTACCGCCGACAATATCGGCATGGCCCTGTCGATGCGTGAGTTGAAATCGCAGCTTCGCGAGACCGGAGAGATCCGCGACACTGGCCCCGCCTTTTCCAGAAACGACCGCTCGAAATTCCTGCAGGCGCTGGAAACGGCCGTGCAGGCGGCAAAAAGGCGCTAGAATCCCACCATCGATTGCAGGTCCAGCCGGTCGCCCGCTTTCGCGATCCGCACCGGCGCATTCGCCCGGCGGGCCAATTCCGCATACAGGACGGCCGCGGCGTCCGGTTCGCCATGGACCAGCACGACGGGCGGGTTGTTTCCAAATCCGCCATACCATTCCAACAGGCCCGCCTGGTCGGCATGGGCCGACAGCCCGCCGATGGTATGGATTTCAGCTTCCACCCTGATGGTCTCGCCCCAGAGCCGGATATGTTTCGCGCCGTCGACCAGTGCCCGCCCCAATGTACCGCGTGCCTGGAAACCGACGATCACCACATGGCAGTTGTCGCGCCAGACATTGTGCTTCAGATGGTGCCGAATGCGCCCGCCATTGCACATGCCGCTACCGGCAATAATGATCGCGCCCGAACGGACGCGGTTCAACTGCATCGACTGCCGGCCTGTACGGCACAGTGTCAGGTTCGGCAGCAGCGGGTGGTGGCTGTTGCGGGCGAACAAGGCCGCGGCTTCTTGGTCATAGAGATCGCTGTGCCTCAAATAGACGCCGGTCGCCTGAATCGCCATCAGGCTGTCCAGGAAGACCTGCCAGTCGCCGATGCCCCATTGGCCGTAATTGCGCGTTAAATGGTAAAGGATGTCCTGGGTCCGCCCAACGGCGAAGGCCGGAATCAGGATATTGCCCCTGGCCCCGCGGGTTTTGGCAATAACCGCTTCCATTTCGGCCTGCGTATCCTCGCGGCTGCGATGCAAGCGATCGCCATAAGTGCTTTCCATCAGCACCAGGTCCGCGTCGGCAATTGCCGCCGGGTCACGCAGGATCGGGGCGCCCTTCTGGCCGAGGTCGCCGCTGAAGACGATCTTGCGTTTCGTCCGCCCCTCTTCCAGCCACAGTTCCACGATCGCCGAGCCGAGGATATGGCCGGCATCGGCGAAGCGCACCGAAATACCGGGCAATATCGTCTTGCGTTTGCCGTAGGGCATGCCCCGGAATCGCTTCATCGCATCCACCGCATCCTGCATCGTGAACAGCGGCTGTACCGGCTTCAGCCCCTTGCGCTGGCGTTTCCGGTTCTCCCATTCGGCATCGCGTTCCGCCAGGTAGCCCGCATCCTTCAGCATGATGCGGCAAAGGTCTTTCGAGGCGTGATGGGTATAAACAGGGCCGGTGAAACCGGAGCGTATCAACAAGGGTATGCGGCCGGAATGGTCGATATGCGCATGGCTCAGCACCACGGCGTCGATGGTCGTGGGGTCGAAGGGGAATGGCTCGCGATTGCGCTCCTCGTCGCGCCGGTCTCCCTGAATCAATCCGCAGTCGAGCAGGATCCGCCGGCCGCCCACTTCGACCAGATGGCAGGATCCGGTAACTTCCCCGGCGGCGCCATGAAAGCTGATTTCCATGGGCCGAGCATGCTATCGAACGCGGCGCGGCGCACTGATTTGGGTCAACCCCGTCTCACTCGTTGCGAAGCGCGGCCGGATTGAAAATACGCCCCCAAAGCCATGAGAGCTGCGACCAGTCGTTCCGCCGCGCGAGTCTGACAGGGCGCTGCATCTCGGCGGTTTCACTGTTCAATGTGGCTATGCGGTAAGTGAAAACGTAATTCGGCTCGACGCCCATTCTGAGGTCGCTAAGCAGAATATCATCGCCCTCCCGCTCCAGCGCATAAAAACCATGACTGAACCAGGCAACGCGTTCCACGGGTCCATGGTCTGTCAGGACATCCGCAAGTTCCAGGTTGCGCGGATGTTCATGAAGCGTCGCCCGGACATCGCCGTCATCCAGCACCGACACATAGACGTTGATATAGCTTTCCTCATCCACCGCCAGCCCACGCCAGAGCAGCGAATTGAAGGGCATCGGGATCATCGTCAGCCGCTGGTACGGGACGCCGCCAGTTTCCAGCGCAGCCAACACTTTCGTCTCCGCCAGCTCCCGGGCCATCAGCGTCCAGGCCATATAAGCGCTGCTGAGAATCAATCCCCACGAGGCGGCGCGCCGCGCACGGTAGCCAAGCGGCGAGGGTCCCGGGCGCGCCGGCGAAAACAGCGAAACGAACAGCGCCACCAGAAGCGGCAGCGTATAGATTGGGTCGATGATGAAAATGCTGGACCAGCTGATTGGCTCTGTGAACAGGGGCCATAGCAGCTTCGTGCCATAGGTCGTGAAA
This sequence comes from Alphaproteobacteria bacterium, assembly GCA_041557215.1. Classification (GTDB taxonomy): domain Bacteria; phylum Pseudomonadota; class Alphaproteobacteria; order UBA8366; family JADFVY01; genus JADFVY01. Next base: position 5,046 of record JBFFGY010000121.1, on the reverse strand, counting down.
CCGTCTAGCAGCGCATGGGTCGACAGCAGCGCAAAGGCAACACCGTAACAGAGCCACCGCTCACCCTGCAGCCGACGATCCAGGCGACGCAGCAATTCGCCGAAGAACGGCATGGCCACCAGATGCATGATCACCGAATGGCTCGGCCCGCGATGGTCGACAACGGCGTCGATAACGGACTCGGCGGGCAGGAAGACATCCAGATCCGGCAGTTCGGCGATGATGCCGCCAACGATTGCCGCCTTGCGCGCGCCAACCTTGCGGCCCAGCGAAACCGTGCCGATCGCAGATCCCAGGGCTATTTGCGTCAGCGGATCCATGGTTCGCGCCCTTCGCGCGGTTATCCCCATTAAAGGTTCTTAAATCACCGCATGGATATAGTCCCGCGAAACAGCAGAGACCACCCTTGAAACAGACTGCCATCATCATCGCTTTCGCGGCCCTGACCGCGGTGTCGCCAGCAATCGCGGGATTGCGCGCCGCGCCGTCCCCGCAGGTGGCGGCCCCTGTCGCTAGCGCCTCCGACAAGGATTTCTTTTCTCTTGCCGGGGCATTCTGCGCAACCCAACTTTCCGGCGAGCAGCCTTCCGAAAACAACATTTCTTATGCTCTCGAAAGCACGCCGCCCAGCGACGGCGATGCGACTGGACCAGACCTATCCGTTGAGGAAACAAGATGAGTTCCGCAAGAAAGTTCAGCTTCCTACTGATCCTCCTGACGCTCTCGGCCTGCGGCGAAAACGAAGAGGAACGGATGCGCCGCGAAGAGCGCGCGGCCGCGGCCTGCCGCGCCACCGATTGGTGGGCACTGGGCATGGAAGACGGGGTCAAGGGCCTGCCCTCGGACCAATTCGGCCAGTACCGCCGGGAATGCGCCCCCTATGGTGTGACCGCCAATATCATGGCCTATCTGGACGGACGCGACGAAGGGCTGCGTGAATATTGCAAGCCCCGGAACGGCTATCGCGCCGGCTCGGAAGGGCGCCGGTACAACAATGTCTGCCCGCCGGAGCTGGAACCTGCGTTCTCACAAGCCCATGCAGACGGCATGGGGCTCTATGAGCGGCGGATGGCGGTGCAGAGCACCCGCAACCGGCTCAACCAGGCAAAACAACGCGCCTCCGACCTGGAGCTGATCATCGCCGACAAGACCACCGGGATGATTTCGCCCTCCACGACGATGGAAGGGCGCATCAATCTCGGTATCGAACTCAAGCAGCTGACCCAGGAAAAGGTCGAGGTGGAAAGGTCAATCCCGCAGATCGAGGCGGACCTGAACGCCGCACAGTCTGACCTGGACAGCTACCGCAACAGCCTGGCGGGCCGCAATTCGAGCTAGGACAGGCCATTCGCAAGAACACCGTCCCCCGCTCCCTTGAGCTCCACCACGTTTCCCTCCGGGTCCGCGATATAGATCGAAGGGCCGACGCCGTCGGCGCCGTAGCGTCGTTTTAGCGGGCCCGCCTCGATGCCATGGCGGGCGAGATGGGCGCGGATTGCCTCCTCGTCGAACGGCTCCAGTCGCAGACAGAAATGGTCCAGGTTGCGGCCTGCCTTGCCGGGTGCGGCGCCGCCGGGCCGACCGAGTTCGCTGTCCACCGGAACCAGGTCGATCAGCGCCGCGCCCGCGCGCAGCTGAACCAGGCCTATGGAGTCTTCCCGGCGCTCCACGCTGCAGCCCAGTACGTCGCAGTAAAAGGCAAGCATGCGGTCCAGGTCGATCACGCGCAAAACGATATGGTCGATGCCGAGCATACGGAACATGCCGGTTCCTCCTTCAGTCCCTGCCGGATTGCCGCTCGCCCAGTTGGCGCCAGAGTCCTGTCCCGAACAGGATTACCAGGGCCGCAATCCAGGACAGACCCCCAATTGCGTAGGGCAGGACTTGCAGATGCATCCGCTGCGGATGTTCGATCACATAAAAATACTGCAGCAAAACGAAACTGCCGGCCAGCAGCAAGATGTGCGTATAGAACTGCCGTTTTAGCAGCATTGCCGCACCGTCGGCAATGCCACCGCCGAAGCGCACCAGCGGCCAGAAGGCCAGCCCGCCGAACAGCAGCAGCAGCGTGCTGAGGCCGGACAAGACCTCCTGGACCGTCACCATCTCTTAGCCACCGAGTGTGCGGATCTCGTTCTCCAGCACGCCGATGCCCTCGATCTCCATACGCACCACATCACCGGGAACAAGGTATTTCGGCGGTTTGAACCCGATGCCGACGCCCGCCGGCGTACCGGTGGCGATCACGTCGCCGGGGATCAGCGTGATGCCGGCTGCCAGGGTGGCAATCGTGGTCTGTACATCGAAGATCAACAGCTTCGTGTTCGAATCCTGACGCAATTCGTCATTGATCCAGCAACGCACGAACGCGTCTTCCAGATTGAATTCGTCGGCGGTCACCGCGACCGGCCCCATCGGGCAGAAGGTATCCTGCGACTTGCCGATTAGCCACTGGCTATGCAGGCCCTGCAGGTCACGCGCCGTGGCATCGTTGATGATGGTGTAACCCCAGACATGGTCGAGTGCGTTCTCTTTGGTAATGCCGCGGCCGCCCATGCCGATGATGACGCCGAGCTCTACCTCGTAGTCGGTGGCGGTGCTGACGGCCGGATCCTGCAAGATCGGCTCGCCGTGGGCGATCACGCTTTCCGGGACCTTCGAGAAGACGATCGGCGCCTTCGGCACCGCGCCCGCCGCCGCGCTGGAATCGAAGCCGCTGCTGGCGAATTCATGGGCGTGGTCGTAATAGTTCTTGCCGACGCAGAAGATATTGCGTTTCGGGCGCGGCATCGGCGCCCGAAGCTTCAGGCCCGCCATCGCAATGGCGTCGCCGATAGCCGGGGCGGGCTTTCCCTCGGCCGCCAGGTTGGCCAGGAACTGTACACCACCGGCCGCAACTTCCGGCGCGACCTGATAGGGACTGACACTGGCTCCGTCATCCGACAACACACCCACGCCGGGAACCCCGTCGCGATCAAAGGCAACAATCTTCATGAATCTTCCTCCGCATAATTCCGGCCCGCTTTATAGCGCAATCTGATCCTTCGGCAAGATACAGCACGGACCGACCGCAACCGCCTGACCGCAAGCCCGACGAATGAGCCAACCATCACCGATGTGTAGAGCTTGACGGCAGAGCCGGCAACAGCTGGCCGGACACCGGTTGGCGCACAGTATCAAAGAACCTTTGGGCCGTGCCGTGGCGCAAGAGCATGCTGTGACTATGGACAAAGCCGTCATGGGGCTATAATAATCACTTGCTTAAAGTGGCCCGCCTGCGGGAAATTTGTAGGCGGAAAAACAAACAAGTTTACAGGGACAGGGAAATAGAAGCCGGTTAACATCATAAAAAATAAGGCGAACCCGTTGTCCGCGATCCATAGTCCGATTCTTGGCTCGGCATATTCTTTGCCAAGGCGGAGACTGTGGAAGAGCAGGCAACATAGTCACCTGAGTGAATCCACCGACATAAAGACCAACAAGGAGGACCTAATGGATCGTCGTTCATTCATCAAAAAGGCAGGTGTAGCCACCGCGGGTGCCGCGGCCGCCAGCACTCTCGCCACTCCGGCCCTGTCGCAGGGCCGCAAGGAAATGGTTATCGTTTCCAGTTGGCCGCGCGACTTCCCCGGCCTCGGCCTGAGCGCCCAGCGCCTGGCCCAGCGCATCACCGACTTGACCGAGGGTGCGATCACCACGAAGTACTTCGCGTCCGGTGAGCGTGTCGGCGGCTTCGACGTGTTCGACGAAGTGGCCTCCGGCAATGCGCAGGCCTACAATTCGGCCGATTACTACTGGAAAGGCAAGCATCCAGCATGGGCTTTCTTTACCTCGGTCCCGTTCGGCCTGACCTATACGGAACAGAGTGCCTGGATTAACCATATGGGCGGCCAGGCCCTGTGGGACGAGTTGGCCGGCAGCTTCGGCCTGAAGGCCCTGCCCTGCGGCAACACGGGCGTGCTGATGGGCGGCTGGTTCAACAAGGAAATCGAGTCGGCCGACGACCTGAAGGGCCTGAAGATGCGTATTCCGGGCCTGGGCGGCGACGTTATCGCCAAGGTCGGCGGCTCGCCGGTATCCCTGCCGGGGAGCCAGATTTATGAAAACCTGGTCTCCGGCGCGATCGACGCGACCGAATGGGTCGGCCCCTATAACGACTACTTCCTGAAGTTCTACGAGGCGGCGAAGTACTACTACTATCCGGGCATGCATGAGCCGGGCGGCTTCATCTCCTTTGGCATGAACCAGAAGTGGTGGTCGGACCTGGGCAAGACCGAACAGCTGATCATCGAGGCCGCCTGTCAGATGGAGTGCGAAATCGCGATGTCGGAGAACAATGCCCTCAATTCGACGTACCTCAAGAAACTGACTACCGAACATGGTGTCCAGCTGCGCGAGTTCAACGATGACGTCTATGACAGTTTCGGCGAGGCTGCCGAAGCCGTCATGGAAGAGACCCGCGCACACAGTGCTCTGGCTGCCAAGGTGCTTGACAGCTTCGTGGCGGCACGCGCCGACGTGGCGAGTTGGATGAAGCTCTCGGATGTCGGCTACTCGCTCAAGCGTAACCGTGTCCTTGGCCTCTAAGAGGTTGTAGTTCTGAAACGTTGATCATGGGACGGAGCCCTGCTCCGTCCCATGGTTTTAAGGTTATCCCCGATGTCCGTTGCTGAAACCGCTACTCCTAAGGGCGATTTTTCGCCGACGGCTGGCGTTCTGGGCTTCCGATTTGTTGCCTGGACCATCGTCGGCACCTTGTTCGCCTATCTTCTGAACATTTACCTGAATTTCTGGCGGGAATGGCCCGGCGCCTCCGCGGCCTTCGGTCCGGAGCCAAGCGCTGCCGCCTGGATGCAGGTGCTGATTTTCACTCTTTCGGTCGTCGCGCCGGCCGTCTTCGTGTAGGCCGTCCAGTCGGCGCGCTCGGCGGGGGCGGCCAGGAAGTTGGTCACCCCGTGATCGCGGTCGAGCTGGTGCACGAGATGCTGGGTCGGGCGACGCAGGTCGCAGTCCACGACGATGACACGGTCCCCCGCCGCGGAGAGC
>JBFFGY010000120.1:0-7746 GCA_041557215.1 Alphaproteobacteria bacterium | reverse complement strand
TGCCCGAATTGTCGCGGATCACCGAATAGACCTTCTCATCCATCATCACCGCCGAAATCGGCAGGTAGGACGACGACAGAGCCTTGGCCATGGTCATCATGTTGGGCTTGATGTTGTAGGTCTGCGACCCGAACACGTTGCCGGTGCGGTGGAAGCCGCAAATCACCTCGTCGGCGATCAGCAGCACGTCGTACTTGTCCAGGACGGCCTGGACCTTCTCCCAGTAGGTCGCGGGCGGCACGATCACGCCGCCGGCGCCCATGATGGGTTCGCCGATCATGGCGGCAACGGTATCCGGGCCCTCGTCGAGGATGAACTTCTCCAGATTGGCGGCCATGCGGGTAGCGAAACCCTCCTCGCTCTCGCCGGGCTCGCCATAATGATAATAGTGCGGGCAGTCGGCATGGAGGATGTTCTTGATCGGCAGGTCGAAATCACGATGGTTCGCCGGCAGGCCAGTCATGCTGGCCGACGCCACGGTCACGCCGTGATAGGCCTTCATGCGGCTGATGATCTTCTTCTTCTCGGGCCGGCCCATGGCGTTGTTGTAATACCAGACCAGCTTGACCACCGTATCCGTCGCCTCGGACCCGGAATTGGCGAAGAAGACGTGCGACATCGGCACCGGCGCCAGTTCCTTGAGCCGCTCCGACAGTTCGATCATCGGCAGATGGCTCTTAGACGCAAAGGAATGGTAATAGGGCAGTTCGCGCATCTGGCGAGCAGCGGCCTCGACCAGACGCTCTTCCCCAAAGCCCAGCGAGGTCGACCAGAGGCCAGCCAGGCCCTCGATATAGCCCTTGCCGGCATTGTCGTAGACCCACACGCCCTCGCCACGGGTGATCACCAGGGGACCTGTTTCCTCATGTTTGACAAGGTTGGTGTACGGGTGCAGCACACTGGCGATATCCCGGCTTTCCGGGGAGTTTCCGGCTGAAATGGCCATTTCGATCTTCCTCAGGTTCTGAATGTCTCGCTGCCGGGCGATGCCGGCGAAGCCGGTAAACTACACGGGCGCGGCGCGGAGTCAAAGGGAACTGTGGAGCGGATTGACAGGCCCTCGGGCACAGGCCAAGTTTGCCTTGCTGGATTTGGATGAACAGGCGCGAAAACAGATTGAAAATCCCAACCCACCTGCTCGCACTGCTGATTTTCATGAGCGCCGCCAGCGAAGCGGCGGCCCAGGCAAAAACGCTGGTTTTCTGTTCCCAGGAAAGCCCGGACATCCTCAATCCCCAGCTTTCGCTGGACCAGGCCACTTTCGACGCCACCTCGCGCCAGGTCTATGACCGCCTGGTGGCATACGGGCCCAACGGGTCGGAAATAGAGCCTGCCCTGGCGGAATCCTGGGAAATTTCGGCCGATGGATTGCGCTATCTGTTCAGGTTGCGGCGGCATGTAACCTTCCATGAGGCCCGGGGCTTTTCCCCCTCCCGTCCACTCGACGCCAGCGACATTGTTTTCAGTTTCATGCGCCAACTGGACGAGAGACATCCCTATCATTTCGTATCCGGCGGCAAATATCCCTATTTCCGGGGCCTGGGGCTCGATGAAGTTATCGCATCGGTATCGGCCGAAGACGACCACACGGTGATCTTTCGGCTCAAGTCTCCCCTACCCGGGCTGCTTGGGATGCTGACGCTGGATTTTGCATCGATTCTGTCAGCCGAATATGCCGACGCGATGATGGCGGCCGGAACGCCGGAAAGGGTGGATTGGGAACCGGTGGGGACCGGACCGTTCAAATTCGTGCGTTACGAGCGGGATGCTTTGATCCGCTATGTGTCGAACCCCACTTACTGGCGGGGCAAGACGCCACTGGACAACCTGATCTTCAGCATCGTGCAGGATGCCGCCATCCGGTATCAGAAACTGCACGATGGCGAATGCGATGTCATCGCAGCACCCGACGCCGCCGATATTCCCGCAATGCAGCTGGACGGTAAGGTAACGTTGAGTCGCCAGATTGCGATGGATGTCGGCTACCTGGCCTTCAACACCCGCAAGCCCCCCCTGAACGACCGGCGTGTCCGCCAAGCGCTGGCGATGGCGATTGACCGGCCCGCAATCCTGAAAAGGGTATATCAGGACCTCGGCCATCCGGCCGTAACGATGTTTCCGCACCATGCCGGATCGGACGGGCGGCCGTCCTGGCCCCCGCCGCCGGACCGTGAAGGCGCGAGGCGATTACTGGAGGATGCCGGCATAACGGTACTGGAACTGGAAATATGGCCCAGCCCGGTCGCACGTCCCTATTTGCCCGACCCGCGCCGCGCGGCCGAAATGATTCGGGAAGACTGGGCGAAAATCGGCGTCAAGGCGGAAATCGTCACCGCCAGCGGCCGCGATTTCATCAAGAAGACCATGGTCGCCCGGCATGACGTGGCGCTGTTCGGCTGGATCGCCGACACCATGGACCCCTCGATGTTCCTGTCGCCGATTCTCGGTTGCGCAGCGGCAGAAACAGGCGCGAACCGAACCTTCTGGTGCAATGCGACCTTCGACGAACTGTTACGGGACGCGGCAAATACCCGCGATGGCGCCGAACGCGCGGTGCTGCACGAAACCGCGCATACATTGCTCGACACGGAAATGCCTGTTCTGCCGATTGCCAATTCGGTGCATTATTTTCCCGCAGCAAGCGATGTTCTTAACATGCGCACAACTCCTCTTGGCGGCCACTATTTCTATGGCGTGGACCGCAAATAGTGTAATCGCAACAGATTGCTCAAGCCTGCAAGACCGATTGACAGCACGCCAATAATCGGCCTAGCCTCTGACGATCAAATTGCGGCCTGCCAACGGGTCGAACCGGTTATATGCCGCACGGCAAGATAAGGGTTGCCCGTTCGGGCCAACTGGAACATGACAGGGAGAATAAATCGTGAAACACCGTATCATCGTGGCTGCGGTCGGCTTGTGCGCGACCGTGGCATTTACGACCGCCGTATCGGCGAAAACGCTCGTCTATTGCTCTGAAGGCACCCCCGAGGGTTTCAACCCGTCGCTATACACCTCGGGCACGACCTTCGACGCCTCGTCGCGCACGCTGTTCAACAAGCTGGTGGAGTTCGAGCGCGGCTCGACGAAGATCGTTCCGGCGCTGGCCGAGTCGTGGGAAGCGTCCGCCGATGGGCTTAGCTATACCTTCAAGCTGCGCAAGGGGGTCAAGTTCCACACCACGAAGAACTTCACGCCGTCGCGCGACTTCAATGCCGACGACGTGCTGCACAGCTTCAACCGCCAGGGCGACCCCAACCACCCCTATCATAAGGTATCGGGCGGCACTTACGAATATTACCAGGGCATGAGCATGCCCGCACTGATCAAGGAAATCGTCAAGGTTGACGACTACACGGTGAAATTCGTGCTGAACCAGCCGGAAGCCCCCTTCATCGCCAATATGGCGATGGATTTCGCCTCTATCATGTCGGCCGAACATGCCGACAAGATGATGGCCGCCGGCACGCCGGAGAAGGCGGACCTGGAGCCGGTTGGAACCGGCCCGTTCCAGATCGTCCAGTACCAGAAGGACGCGGTCATCCGCTACAAGGCGCATCCGGATTACTGGGGCGGCAAGGCGGCGATCGACACGCTGATCTTCGCGATCACCCCGGACGCCAGCGTTCGCTACCAGAAACTGAAAGCCGGCGAATGCCATGTCATGCCCTATCCGAACCCGGCCGATATCGCGGCGATGAAGGCCGATGGTGATATCAACATGCTGGAGCAGGAAGGCCTGAATGTCGGCTACCTGGCCTTCAACGTCGAGAAGAAACCCTTCGACGACAAGCGCGTGCGCCAGGCCCTGAACATGGCGATCAACAAGGCCTCGATCATCGACGCGGTCTTCCAGGGCGCCGGCAAGGCGGCCAAGAACCCGATCCCGCCGACCATCTGGTCCTATAACGAGGCCACCAAGGATTATCCATACGATCCGGAAAAGGCCAAGGCGCTGTTGGCGGAGGCAGGCGCATCGGGCCTGAAGACCAACATCTGGGCCATGCCGGTGCAGCGCCCCTATAACCCGAATGCGCGGCGCATGGCCGAAATCATCCAGGCCGACTGGGCCAAGGTGGGTGTCGAGGCCGAGATCGTGACTTTCGAGTGGGGCGAGTATCTGAAGCGTTCGAAGAACGGCGAGCATGACACGGTCCTGCTGGGCTGGACCGGCGACAACGGCGACCCGGACAACTTCCTCTATGTGCTGCTCGGCTGCGACGCGGCCAAGGACGGCACCAACCGGGCCCGCTGGTGCCATGAGCCCTTCAACGACCTGCTGGTCAAGGCCAAGCAGACCAGCGATATCGGCGAGCGCACCAAGCTGTACGAAGAGGCGCAGCTGGTATTCAAGGAAGAGGCCCCCTGGGTGACGGTCGCCCATTCGGTCGTCTTCATGCCGGTGCGCAAGGAAGTCGTGGACTATCGTATCGATCCGTTCGGCGGCCATATCTTCTATGGCGTCGACCTGAAATAGCGTTCAGCGAAGGATTGGCCGGGTGGGCTGGCAAGGCTTGCCCATCCGGTCTCTCCGCCGCGTTTTCGCCAGATAGTGTTCCGTTTTCTCATCAGCCGGTTCGGCATGGTCGTCCCGACCTTCGTTGGGGTGACAGTAGTCGCGTTCTTCCTGATCAGGTTGATCCCCGGCGATCCCATCGAACTGCTGGTCGGCGAGCGCGGCATCGATCCGGAACGCCATGCCTACCTGCTGAAGCAGTTTGGTTACGACAAGCCGCTCTGGCAGCAATATCTGAAATTCGTGGGTGACCTCCTGACCGGCGATTTCGGCACGTCCATCGTCAGCCGCGAACCTGTGTTAAGCGAATTCCTGGCCCTGTTCCCGGCGACGATCGAGCTTTCCTTCATGGCGATCTTCTTTGCGCTGATAATAGGGCTTCCGGTGGGAATCCTGGCCGCGGTGCGCCGCGGGTCGGTTTTCGACCACACCGTCATGGGGGTGTCGCTGACCGGCTATTCGATGCCCATCTTCTGGTGGGGCCTGCTGTTGATCATCCTGTTTTCGGGAATCCTTGGATGGACGCCTGTTTCAGGTCGTATCTCGGTCCTCTACTATATCGAACCGATCACCGGCTTCATGCTGATCGACAGCCTGCTGATCGATGAGCCCGGCGCATTCACCTCGGCATTGAGCCACCTTGTCCTGCCGACAATCGTGCTGGGCACGATCCCGCTGGCCGTCATCGCCCGGCAGACCCGTTCGGCGATGCTTGAGGTCCTGGGCGAGGATTATATCCGCACCGCCCATGCCAAGGGGCTGGGGCCGTCACGCATCATCGGGCTGCACGCCCTGCGCAACGCCCTGATACCGGTCATCACGACAATCGGCCTGCAGGTCGGCGTCCTGCTGGCCGGCGCCATCCTGACCGAAACAATCTTCGCCTGGCCGGGTGTCGGGCATTGGCTGGTCAATTCCATCTATCGCCGCGATTATCCGTCGGTGCAGGGCGGCATCCTACTGGTCGCCTGTATCGTGATTGCCGTGAATCTGCTGGTCGACCTCGCCTACGGGCTGATCAACCCGCGCATTCGCCACGCAGGCCGCTCATGAGCGAAACCGCCGAAAAGACACTGGTCTCCGCGCCGCCGCATCCGCTGCGGGAATTCTGGAGCTATTTCAGCGAGAACAGGGGCGCTGTCGCGGGCCTTGCGGTGATATTGGCCATCATCTTCATGGCCCTGTTCGCCGACCTGATCGCCCCGCATTCGCCGACTGAACAATATCGCGACCACCTGCTGCAGCCGCCGTTCTGGCAGGAGGGCGGGACCATCGTTTTCCCGCTGGGCACCGATGCGGTCGGCCGCGATATGCTGTCGCGCATTATCCATGGCTCCCGCTATTCGCTGCTGATCGGCATCATCGTGGTTACCCTATCGCTGTCGGCGGGAATCGCGCTTGGACTGACCGCGGCCTTTCTGCGGGGTCCCGTGGAATCAATGATCATGCGGGCCATGGACATCATGCTGGCCCTGCCCAGCCTGCTGCTGGCCATCGTCGTGGTCGCGATCCTCGGGCCCAGCCTGATCAATGCCATGTTCTCGCTGGCGATCGTCTACCTGCCCCATTACGTCCGGCTTACCCGGGCTTCGGCGATCAGCGAGATGTCGCGGGACTATGTAACCGCCAGCCGTGTCGCGGGTGCCGGCGTGGTGCGGCTGATGGTGCTGACGGTTCTGCCCAATTGCGCGGCGCCCTTGATCGTGCAGGCGACGCTGAGCTTTTCCAGCGCGATCCTGGATGCGGCGGCGCTCGGCTTCCTGGGCCTCGGCGCGCAACCGCCAACCCCGGAATGGGGCACGCTGCTGGCCGAAGCGCGCGAATTCGTACTGCGGGCCTGGTGGGTCGTTACTTTCCCGGGCCTCGCGATCCTGATTACCGTGCTGGCCTTCAACCTGATGGGCGACGGGTTGCGAGATGCCCTCGACCCGAAACTGAAACGCTGATGGATTTGCTCGAGATCAGAAACCTGTCCGTCGATTTCCGGACCAAGGCCGGCCTGTTCAGGGCGGTGGAAGGCCTGGATCTGACGATCGACGAAGGTGACGTTCTGGCCATCGTCGGCGAGTCCGGCTCGGGCAAGAGCGTAGCCATGCTTGCCGTCATGGGCCTGCTGCCATGGACGGCGGTTGTCGCCGCCGACCGGCTCGCCTTCGACGGCCACGACTTGCTGTCGCTGTCCCGGCGCGAACGCCGCGCCATCCGCGGGCGCGACATGTCGATGATCTTCCAGGAGCCGATGACCAGCCTGAATCCATGCTTCACCGTCGGCTTCCAGATCACCGAGATGCTGGCGGCGCATGAAACCGGAAGCCGAAAGGATCACCGCAGACGCGCGGTCGAATTACTGGACCAGGTCGGCATTCCTTCGCCCGAGAGCCGGCTCGACGCATTTCCCCACCAGCTATCCGGCGGCATGAGCCAGCGCGTGATGATCGCCATGGCCATCGCCTGCAGCCCGCGCCTGCTGATCGCCGACGAGCCGACGACGGCGCTGGACGTCACCATCCAGGCGCAGATCCTTGACCTGCTGCTCGACCTGCAGCGTGAACAGGGCATGGCGCTGGTGCTGATCACCCACGATATGGGCGTGGTGGCCGAAACCGCGCAGCGGGTCACCGTGCAATATGCCGGACAACAGGTTGAGAAACAGTCGGTCGTCGGCCTGTTTGCCACGCCGCGCCATCCCTATACGGCGGCCCTGCTGAACGCCCTTCCCGAGCGCAGCACCGACCGGCACCTGCCGACCATCCCAGGGGTCGTTCCCGGCCTGGGCGACCAGCCGGAAGGATGCCTTTTCAACCCGCGCTGTACCCTGGCGACGGACAGATGCCGTAGCGAAGAGCCGGCCCTGACGGAATTGCCTGAAGAAATCGCCGTGCGCTGTCATTATCCGCTGGAGGAGAATGGCAGATGAGCACAGTCCCCGTCGTGCAAGCTGAAAATCTGGCACAGGAATACGATGTGCGTCAGGGCATGTTCGCCAAACGCGCGCCGCTCAAGGCCCTGCGCGGGGTAAGTTTTTCGATGACCGCGGGCAAGACGCTCGCGGTTGTGGGTGAGTCCGGCTGCGGAAAATCCACGCTTGCCCGGCTCGTAACCCTGATCGAACAACCGACGGACGGCACCCTGCGGCTGGACGGTCTGGATGCGGCCACCGGTGACAAGGCGAGGCAAAAGGAACTGCGCCGCAAGGTGCAGATCGTCTTCCAGGATCCCTACGGCTCGCT
>JBFFGY010000119.1:0-7790 GCA_041557215.1 Alphaproteobacteria bacterium | reverse complement strand
GGAAGGCGTCCAGATCCTCGTAGGGGCCGGGATCGGCCTGCTTGTCGAGGCCCCAGTTCCCGGTGTTCTGGCCCGACTCTTTACGCACATAGCGATAGCCGGCACAGGTGTTGTATGTGCGGATGCGGTCGCGCGACAGCCCGCCCAGAAGCTGGTGCACCGGCTGGCCGGTGGCCTGGCCGAGGAGGTCCCACAGCGCGATATCGACCGCCGACAGGCCGCGCATCTCCGCCCCGGCCGACGAGAAGCCCACATACATGTTGCGCAGCGTATGCGAATGCCGGTCGATCTGCAGCGCGTCCTTGCCCAGCAGCAGCGGCGCCGCCGTTTCGTGCAGATATTCGGCGACCGGCCCGGTGCCGAAGAAGCTCTCGCCCAGCCCGACCAGTCCCTCGTCGGTATGGACATGCAGCCAGATCAGGTTGGGGAATTCCTCGAGCTGGATGGTCTCGAACGCGGTGATCTTCATGGTCGAATGCCCCTGTAATGGTTTCTTGCGCCGGCTCTATCCTCGCTGGGAAAAACGCCTTCCCACCAGCGCCGACGCGATATTGATTTTCTGGATGTCGATGGCCCCGCCGGCGATGCCCCAGCCCCAGCCGTCGCGCATCTTCTGCTCGATGGGGTAGGCGGTGGAATAGCCATAGCCGCCCATCAGCTGCATCGCCCTGCCGGTGACATCGCGCACAATCTCGTTGGCGAAACATTTGGCGACCGAGCTGTCCAGGACCGACGGCATGCCGGCCTGGGCGTTGACCACCGCGCGGTAGAGCATCAGGCGCGAGGCATCCAGCTTCATCTTCATTTCCGCCAGAGACATCTGCACCGCCTGGAAATCCACCAGCGGCTTGCAGAACTGCTTGCGTTGCTGGATATAGTCCAGCACGTAATCGAAGGCCGATTGCGCGATGGCCAGGCTCATGGTCGTGTTGCCGCAACGCTCCAGGTCGAAGGCCTCCATCAGCTTGCGGAAGCCGCCGGCCGGGACGATCATGTTTGCGGAGGGAACCTCGACATTGTCGAAGAACATGTCGGCGCTGGGCACGCCGCGAAAACCCATATGATGCTCGCGCTTGCCGAAGGTGAAGCCGGGCGCGTCCTTTTCCACCAGCACCGCGCCGATGCCCTTGGCGCCTGGCTCGTCAGACATGCGGCAATAGACGACATAGGCGTCCGCATGCCCGCCGCCGGAACACCAGCGCTTCTGTCCGTTCAGGACGATCCGGTCGCCTTCCAGCCTCGCCGTTGTCTTCAGGTCGGTCAGCGCGCTGCCGGCGTCGGGTTCCGACATGGCGACGGCGACGATCATCTCTCCGCTGCAGACCCTAGGCAATATCCGTTGTCTCAGTTCCTCCGGCGCGAAATGCGCGATGGCCAGCACCGGGCCGAAGCATGACTCGAAGACCGGGAAGGCCACGGCGGGCGAGATCTTTGCGATCTCCTCCAGCACCAGCACGGCCTCCAGATTGCCCGACCCCGCGCCGCCATATTCCGGGGCCAAGTTGATCCCCAGGAAGCCCATCTCGGCATAACGCTGCACGATATCGCGGCCGGGAGGCTCGTCATCGGCCTCGACCTGCTTCGCGACCTCGGTCAGCTCGGCTGTCGCGAACCGGCGCGCCGTTTCCTGCAGGGCGGCCTGCTCTTCGCTTAACGAGAAATCCATCCGTCCTCCTTTTCTTGTCGTCCCGGCCTTGCCTGGCCGTGGTTGTCGTTATTCCGGCACGATCAGGATTGCGCGGAAATCATTGACGTTGGTCAGCGTCGGGCCGGTGACGACCAGATCGTCCAGGGCCGAGAAGAAACCATAGCCGTCATTATTCGCCAGCTTCTCCTTTGCGCTGACGCCCGTGGCTTCCCCGCGTGCGATGCTGTCGGGGAACAGGCAGGCGCCGGCATTGTCCTCGGTGCCGTCGATGCCGTCGGTGTCGCCGGCGAAGGCGCAAATTCCGGCCTCGCCGTTCAGCGCCACCGCCAGGGCCAGCAGGAATTCGGCATTGCGGCCGCCGCGGCCGGTTCCGCGCACGGTCACCGTGGTCTCGCCGCCGGACAGCAGCACGCAAGGCGCCGCCACTGGCTGGCCGTGGCGCTTCACCTGCAATGCGATGCCGGCCATCACCTTGGCCACCTCGCGCGCCTCGCCCTCGATGGCGTCGCCCAGGATGATCGGGGTGATGCCCGCCGCGCGCGCCACCTCGGCGGCCGCCTCCAGCGAGGCCTGGGGGGCGGAGATCATCTCGATGGTGGAGGTGGAGAGGCTTTCATCTTCCGGCTTGGGCGATTCCGAGCCGGGCTTGTCCAGATGGGCGGCGATCGCCGGCGACGGCTTGATGCCGTATTTCGCCAGCACGCCCTTGGCATCTTCCAGGCTGGTCGGGTCGGGTACGGTCGGGCCGGAGGCGATGGTCGCCGGGTCGTCGCCGGGCACGTCGGAGATCAACAGGCTGACCACCTTCGCCGGATGCGCCGCCGCGGCCAGCCGCCCGCCCTTGATGGCCGACAGATGCTTGCGCAGGCAGTTCATCTCGGAGATATCGGCGCCGGAACGCAGCAGCTCCTTGGAGATATCCTGCTTGTCCTCCAGCGTCAGTCCCTCGGCCGGATACGCCAGCAGTGCCGAGCCGCCGCCTGATATCAGGCAGAGCAGAAGATCGTCCTGCCCCAGTTCCGAAGCCATATCCAGGATTCGGCCCGCTGCCTCCCGCCCGGCGGCGTCGGGCACCGGATGGGCCGCTTCCACCACCTTGATCCGCTCGCAGGGCACGGCATGGCCGTAGCGGGTGACCACCAGCCCTTCCAGCGGGCCGTCCCAGTTCTCCTCCACCGCGCGGGCCATGGAGGCCGCGGCCTTGCCGGCGCCGACCACGAGGGTGTGACCCTTCGGCGGAGCGGGCAGGAAACCGGGCAGCACCTTGGCCGGGTCGGCGGCCGCCAGGGCGGCCTGGAAAAGATCGAGAAGGATGGTCCTGGGTTCGGTCATGACGGCCCCGATATTGGAAAAGACGAAAGGGCGGACAATGCGCGGATCGTCCGTCCTCTGGAATTACAGCCTCCGGGGCCTTTTGTCAGCCTCCGCGACCATCAAAGATAGGGCTGCAGCCAACCCAGCCCGTCTTCAGTGCGGCCGGCCGGCCTGTATTCGCAGCCGATCCAGCCTTGGTAGCCGATCCGGTCGATATGGTCGAACAGGAAGGGATAGTTGATTTCGCCCGTTCCCGGCTCATGCCGGCCCGGCGTGTCGGCAAGCTGCATATGCGGAATCTGGTCGAGCCAGGCTTCGATGGTCGGGGCCAGGTCTCCCTGCATGATCTGCATGTGATAGATATCGAACTGGATGAACAGATTGTCCGACCCGGTCTCCGCGATGATATCCGCGGCCTGCTTCGTATAGTTCAGGAAATAGCCCGGCATGTCGCGGGTATTGATCGGCTCGATCAGCAGCTTGACCCCCTCCGCCTTGAACCGGCCTGCGGCAAGGGCGAGGTTCTCGACGTAAGTATCCTTCATTTGTGCCGGGTCGATGCCCTCGGGCGGAAGGCCCGCCATGCAATGGACCTGCGGCGCACCAAGCGCAACCGCATAAGATAGCGCCTTGTCAACGCTGGCGCGGAACTCGTCCTTACGGTCGGGCAGGATGGAGATACCGCGTTCGCCCGCGTCCCAGTCGCCCGGGGGCATGTTGAACAGAACCTGTTCCAGGCCGTTATCCGCCAGGCTCGCCTTCAGTTCACCTGAGTCGTAGTCGTAGGGGAAGAGATATTCCACTCCCTTGAACCCGGCGGCGGCGGCAGCCGCGAAGCGGTCGAGGAAATCAACCTCGTTGAACATCATGGTGAGGTTGGCGTTGAATCTGGGCATACCCGATCTCCGGTTCCTGGTCACTGTACCGTGCGATCATGCTCTAGCGCCTCCACCGGGTCCGGGTCCAGTCTTTCTTGGACGGCCCTATAGTCCGACGCGTTTCATGCCGCCGGCGGGATATCGGGTGCCCAGCGCGACGCCGGGTTTGAAGGTGCTGTCGAGTTTCGCCAGGTCGCCCTCGTCCAGCGGCACATCCAGCGCGCCGAGATTCTCCTCCAGCCGTTCGGGCCGCTTGGTGCCGGGGATGGGCACCAGATCCTTGCCCTGGGCCAGGACCCAGGCGATCGACACCTGCGCCGGCGTGCAGCCATGCTTGGCGGCGATCTCTTCCAGCGGTGCCAGCAACTTCAGATTTTCCTCCCGGTTGCCGTCCTGGTAGCGCGGCATGTCCTTTCGACGGTCCTTCTCGGCCAGATCGTCGAAGCTGTGGATCGTCGCGGTCAGGAAACCCCGGCCCAGCGGCGAATAGGGGACGAAGCCGATGCCAAGTTCGCGGCAGGTCGGCAGGATTTCCGCCTCAACATCGCGCGTCCACAGTGAATATTCGGTTTGCAGGGTGGCGATGGGATGGGTGGCATGGGCACGCCGGATGGTCTGCACGCCAGCCTCGCTGAGGCCCAGATGACGCACCTTGCCCTGTTCGATCAATCGGGCCATGGCGCCGACGGTATCCTCGATCGGCGTCTCGGTATCGACCCGGTGCAGGTAATAGAGGTCGATAACATCGGTTTGCAGACGCTTCAGGCTTTTCTCGCAGGCTTCCTGCACATAGTCGGGCCGCCCGCAGACAGCCGAACTGCCGTCCGGCAGGCGCAGATTGCCGAACTTGGTGGCCAGGATCGCCTTCTCGCGCCGGTCGGCGAGCGCATTCCCGACCAGTTCCTCGTTCGACCCCTGGCCGTACATGTCGGCGGTATCGATAAAATTGGCGCCCAGTTCGAGCGCGCGGTGGATGGTGGCGATCGACCGGTCGTCGTCCGGCGGGCCGTAAATCGCCGTCATGGTCATGCAGCCCAGCCCCATGGCCGGAACCGTCAGTCCGCTTTTGCCAAGTTCACGCTGTTGCATCTTCTAACCTCCCTGTTCGGAAACAAGTTCCCAGTTGGCTTCCACCTCCACATCCGCCGAACGGAAAAGATTCATCACCGGACAGCGGTATTCGACATTCCTTTTCAGCTTTTCCAGCCGTTCCGGCGTCTCGTCGCTGTGAATGCGAATGTTCATCTTCACCCAGTTGAAATAGGGCCGGACGCCGCGAACGCCACGCGACCCGCGTTGATCGACCTCGCCCTCGGCATCGATTTCCACGCTACTGAATTTGAAGTGCATGGCGGTGGCGCAGCGATAAATGATAACACCTTCGCAACCCGCCAACGCAGATAATGTAGTTTCCAGAGGCGTCGGACCGGTGTCGCCGTCGCCCGGTTCGTCGGTGATCACCGTATGGCCACGCACGCTCATGACAGAGCGCGCCGTTGCGTCATTGCGCATGCTGACCTGGCGGATGCCGATCTTCAACTTGTCGGGATCGATGCTCGGCGGCAGCAGTTCCGGGTCGTTGTCGTCGCGTTTCATGGGTTGTGTCTTACTCCCTCAGTCGCCCGTGCCGCCGCATGGCTACACGCAAGGCTTCATGGTCTATGGCGCGGCAGGTCCGGCCCTTGTACCGCAACGTCGTCATGCTCTCGGCCGCGACCATGGCGTTGACCACCGCCTCCTCGACCGCCTCGACCGCGGCCAGGTAGCAGGGGTCGATCACTTCGTTGTTGATGAATTCGAAGCTCTGTTTCGCCTGGCTCAACTGGGGCAACTCCCTCTTGTTGGCGATGCTGAAGGCCAGGAAGATATCGCCGGAGCTGTTGCCGCTGGGCGTGCCGTGGCGGCCGATGCCGATGGCGGCGCGCTTCGCCAGATGCTGCAGGCTCAGCGGCGACAGCGGCGCATCGGTGCCGATCACCACGATGATGGAACCGGTTTCGCGCGGCTTCAGCAAATCGTCGCGCATATAGCGCCCGACGGGAACGCCAAGGATGCTCAGCCAGTCGCGAATGCCGTGGTTCGCCTGCACCAGCGCGCCGACGATGTAATCCTCGCCGGCCAGCGTGACCCGGCGCGACGATGTCCCGGTACCCCCCTTGAATTCATAGCAGATCATGCCGGTGCCGCCGCCGACATTGCCCTCGGCGGGAAGACCGCCGGTCGCGCCCTCGATCGCGGCCCGGGCATGTTCCGCGTGGACATGCTGGCCATTGATGTCGTTCAGGACGCCATCATATGTCTCGGCCACCACCGGCATGGCCCAGATTTCCCCGTCGCCGAAGGCCGGGCCGTAGGTGTCGATCATCCAGCGCGTTGCGGCGTGATGCACCATGCCCACCGAATGGGTGTTGGTAATGCAGACCGGGCCGGTGAAATAACCGGCGTCGTGGATCCAGTGCACGCCGGTCATCTCGCCATTGCCGTTCAGGCTGAACTGACCGGCCCATACCGGGCGCGGCATCGGGTCGTGCCCATAGGGCAGGATCGCCGTCACGCCGGTGCGGATGCCGGCCGCATCGTCGATCAGGGTTTCGTAACCGACCAGGACGCCGGGGACGTCGGTAAGCGCATTTAGCGGTCCCGGCGTTCCCGGGAAGTCCAGCCCAAGGTCCCTGGCGCGCGGTCTGGCCATACCCGTCTCTTTAGCTCATCACGGTGTGAATTCCAGGATGTCGAGCCCGGCATTGCGGTCCAGCAGGTAAACCAACCCGTTTTCGTCCACATCCACGTCGTTGCTCTGCGGGCTCAGGAAGCCGTTGATAGGCTCCGGGATATAGAAGCCCACCTCTATCGGCTTCGAGGGGTTGGCGACATCGACAATACGCAGGCCGCCGGAGAACCAGGTCAGGTAGACCAGGGTAGAATCCAGCTTCTCGCGATATTGATGCGCGCCGAAGCGCCCGCCGGCCCGGCTGTAAGGCGAATCCATCTCGCTAAGATCCCAGATTGCCAGCGGTTTGATGTCCTTCAGGTCGGTGACGTCGAAGGTCCACATGAAACCATGCAACTGGCCGGGGGCTTTGCCGCTATGTTCCTCGTCCACGACCACCGCTATGCGTTTCCCGTCGATAGTCTGCTCCAGCGGCATCACGGTGTGGGTCGGCTCGGGGATCGGCGGGTGATAGTCGTATTCGCCGACGGTCTTGATGTTTCTAATATCGGATGCATCCAGAACCTTCAGGCCGGCATGCCAGCAGGAGGCCCAGAACTCGTCGCCCACGCGCATGGCATGATGAAGGCGGTTATGATAGCCCTTCCAGGTCGGCTTTTCACCGCCGGCCAGATGCTGGTCTGGCATCCACCAGCGCGAAACCTCCTTCGGATCGGTTGGGTCGCTGTAGTCGTATACCACCAGGATATTGCCGATATAGCCTTCCATCTCGGTCGACATGTAGGCGTAGTTTTCGTCCACGTCGAAACGGTGCACCCCGAACCCGTAGGTCTTCTTGTGGCAGAGCCGCTTCGGATTGGCGCGGTCTGAAATGTCGTAGATGCAGAACCCGCCATCGTGGTAACCGCGCTCGCGCGCCTGGTCCAGGGTCGCGACCTGGTCGGGTTTTACGCCAGCCTCCGCTGCCACTTCCTCGTCCGTGGGGGTTCGGCCCAGATCGGCGGCAAGCTTTTCCCGAATCGCAGGCAGGGAGTCGCCCTTGCGCAGGAAATGACGGTTGTACTGTTCGTAGTTGGTGAACATCAGGTCGCCGACGACCCGCACCTTGTGAGTATGGGAATAACCGTCGGGCAGGGTGATCTGCGAAACGATCTTCGGGTCGGCGGGATTGGAGATATCCAGGATCGTCGTGCCGTGCGGCGGGTCCATATGGCCGATATAGGCATATTTGCCATGCACCACGACCTGCCCGCCGCCGGGAATGTTCAGGTGGCCCAGT
>JBFFGY010000118.1:0-7843 GCA_041557215.1 Alphaproteobacteria bacterium | reverse complement strand
GATGAACTGGTCGATGATGACCTGCGCGCCGTTGGCAAAGTCGCCGAACTGCGCTTCCCAGAGGACCAGCGCGTTCGGTTCGGAGAGGCTGTAGCCATATTCGAAGCCCAGCACGCCGACTTCCGACAGCGGACTGTCCAGCACTTCGAACGGCGCCTGGCCGAAGCGGATATTATTCAGCGGGATGTAGCGGTCCTCGTTCTCCTGATCGACCAGCACCGCATGGCGCTGGCTGAAGGTACCGCGGCCCGAATCCTGGCCGGACAGGCGAACCGGGGTCGATTCGCAGAGCAGTGTGCCGAAAGCCAGCGCCTCGGCGGTTGCCCAATCGATCCCCTCGCCGCCTTCGATCATCTTCCGCTTGGCTTCAAGCTGGCGGACGATCTTGGGATGGACGGCCACGTTTTTCGGCACCGCGCTGATCGCGTGCCCGACCTCGCGCAGCAGGTCGATGCCGACCGCGGTCTCGCCACGGCGCTCGTCGCCGCTGGCGACCGACAGTCCGGACCACTGGCCTTCCAGCCAGTCCGCCTTGTTCGGCTTGTAGGATTCCGCCGATTTGAAGTCGTCCTCCAAGGCCTGGCGCAGACTCGCCGTAATACGGTCGGCCTGGCCCGGTTCGAGGACGCCTTCTTCCTCCAGCTGGGCGGCATAGATCTCGCGAACCCGCGGATGCTGGCGGATTTTGTTATACATGCGCGGCTGGGTGAAGGCCGGTTCGTCCGCCTCGTTATGGCCGTGACGGCGATAGCAGAACAGGTCGATGACGACGTCCTTCTTGAAGCGCTGACGGAATTCGGTGGCGATCCGCGCGACATGGACGCAAGCTTCCGGATCGTCTCCATTCACATGGAAAATCGGCGCCTGCACCATCTTGGCCACGTCCGAACAATAGGGCGACGAGCGCGAATAGGACGGGTTGGTCGTGAAACCGATCTGGTTGTTGATCACGAAATGGATGGTGCCGCCGGTGCGGTAGCCCTTGAGCTGCGACAGGTCGAAGGTTTCCGCCACCATGCCCTGGCCGGCGAAGGCGGCGTCGCCGTGCAGCAAAACGCCCATTACCTTGTCGCGCTCGCTGTCGACATATTGCTGCTGCTTGGCGCGAACCTTGCCCAGCACGACCGTATTGATCGCTTCCAGATGGCTGGGATTGGCGGTCAGCGACAGATGCACCAGCTTGCCGTCGAATTCCCGATCGGCCGAAGTGCCGAGATGGTATTTCACGTCGCCGGAGCCCTGGACATCCTCGGGATTGCTGGACTGGCCCTGGAATTCCGCGAATATCGCGCGGTAGGGCTTGTGCATGATGTTGGCAAGCACGTTCAGCCGCCCGCGATGGGCCATGCCGAGTACGATTTCCTGGATCCCCAGCTGGGCCCCGCGTTTCAGGATCTGCTCTATTGCCGGCACGGTCGATTCGCCGCCATCGAGGCCGAAACGCTTGGTGCCGGTGTAGCGCTTGTCGAGGAAGACCTCGAATTCCTCGGCCTCGGTCAGGCGCTCCAGGATCGTCAGCTTGCCGCGCTTGGTGAAATCGGTCTGATTGCGGATATTTTCGATGCGTTCCTGAATCCAGGCCTTTTCCTCCGGCTCCTGGATATGCATGAACTCAACGCCGATATTGCCGCAATAGGTGGCGTTCAGGATCGAGACGATCTCGCGCAGCGAAGCCGATTCCAGGCCCAGCACGTAATTGATGAAGATCGGCCGGTCGAGGTCCTCTTCGCTGAAGCCGTAGGTTGCCGGGTCCAGCTCGGCATGGGGCGGCCGGCTTTCCAGTCCCAGCGGGTCGAGCGTCGCATGAAGATGGCCGCGCACACGGTAGGCGCGGATCAGCATCAGCGCGCGGATGGAATCCAGCGTCGCCCGCCGGATCTGCTCCGCCGAGGCGGCCGAGGGGACGGGCTGATAATAAGACGGCGCCTGGGGTTGCGGCGGCATGCCACCGGCTGCCGTGGCATCCGACAGGCCGGGCTGCTGGCCGTTCACGCCGACGACGCGGCTGGCGCGCGGGGCCCAGCTGGCGCCTCTCAATTCCCCGCCGATTTCCGCCGGCCCATCCTTCAGTTCGCCAAACAGCGCGGCCCACTCCGGATCGACCGAATTGGGGTTCCGCAAATAGCGCTCGTAAAGTTCAGCGATATAGGTCTCGTTGACCCCGCTGAGAAAAGAACTCAATCCCGTATAGGATGGCATGATCCACTCTCTATGCGTCCGCGCCGGCCCCGGCGTGCCGGCCTGCCGGTATTAGACATAATACCGCTGGGCCGGAACTCAACCGTGGCGCCGGGTCTTTTGAGCCTTAAGCCCTCAACCTTCGTTGGCGGCCATTTCGGCGACGACGGCGTTCAGCTCCCGCACGGCGGCAACCGACTTGTCGAAACCGGCACGGTCCTCGGCGCTCAGCTCGATCTCGACGACGCGCTCCACGCCGCCCGCGCCGATCACCGCCGGCACGCCGACATAGAGACCGTCCAGCCCGTAGGGCCCGTCGCACCAGGCGGCGCAGGGCAGGACGCGCTTCTTGTCTTTCAGGTAGGCCTCGGCCATCTGGATGGCGGAGGAGGCCGGCGCATAGAAGGCCGATCCGGTCTTCAGCAGGCCGACGATTTCGCCGCCGCCACTGCGGGTGCGCTGGACGATGGCGTCGATCTTTTCCTGGGTTGACCAGCCCATCTTGATCAGGTCGGGGACGGGGATACCGGCCACGGCGGAGTAGCGGATCAGCGGCACCATGCTGTCGCCATGACCACCCAGCACGAAGGCGGTGACATCTTCGACCGAGACATTGAATTCCTCGGCCAGGAAATAGCGGAACCGGGCGCTGTCCAGCACGCCGGCCATGCCGACCACCTTGTTATGCGGCAGGCCGCAATTGTCGCGCAGCACGCCGACCATGACGTCCAGCGGGTTGGTGATGCAGATCACGAAGGCATCGGGAGCATTTTCCTTGATGCCGGCGCCGACCGCCTTCATCACATTGGTGTTGATGCCGATCAGGTCATCGCGGCTCATGCCCGGCTTGCGGGCAATGCCGGCGGTGACGATGATCACGTCGGCGCCCTTCAGCGCGGCATAGTCGTTGCTGCCGGTAATGACGGCGTCATAGCCCTCGACGGTTGAGCCCTGGACGATGTCCAGCGCCTTGCCCTGGGGGATGCCTTCCATGATGTCGACGAGGGCGATATCGCCAAGCTCCTTGAGCCCGGCTAGAAGTGCGAGGGTGCCGCCGATATTGCCGGCGCCGACCAGTCCGATCTTGCTGCGTGCCATTGGTTTTCCCGTTCAGCGAATGGTGAAGTCACGAGGGGCAGTACAGGCGCCGGACGGCGCGTCCGGCAGGTTATGTTGCACTGCCGCAAAATTCGTCCGTGTGGTAACGCGAATCGCCGCACAGGGCAAGCGGAAATGCGGCGAATTGCCGCCCGGAAGGGTGAGATTTTAACTACCCGCCCTCGATCCAATCCGCCGAGCGCATTTCGGCGAGGCGGCTGGCGGTTCGGCGGTATTCGCCGGCGTGGGTCTTGCCGGTGACCAGGGCTTCGGGTTCGGCTTCGGCGGTGGCGGCGATACCGGTTCTGTTTTCGTAAAGCGCGTCGATCAGCGTGATGAAACGGCGGGTCTCGTTGCGCATCGATTCGTCCATTGCCGGAATATCGTCGATCATCACCATGCGGTAATGGCCGGCGATGGCGAGGTAATCCTCGGCGCCCAGCGCGGTGCGGCAGAGGTCGTCGAAGCGAAAACGGGCCACACCACCGGCCGCCGCCGGCACCTTCACCTTGCGGGACTTCACCACCAGTTCCTCCGGGGCCGGTTCCGCGCCGTCCGTGAGGTCGGCGAACAGCCTGTCGAGGGCCGATGTGGCCCTCTCGCCCAGTGGGCTGAGCCAGACTTCCCGGCCGGTTATACGCTCCTGCCGATAGTCTTTTTGTGCCGATAGTTCAAGGAGATCAAGTTTTCTCTTGATGATTTCGATGAATGGGAGGAACAGCTCGCGCTGCAGCCCGTCCTTGTAGAGATCGTCGGGCGGCGTGTTGCTGGTGCAGACCATCACCACGCCCTGCTCGAACAGGGCTGCGAACAGGCGACCCAGGATCATCGCGTCGGCAATGTCACGGACCTCCAGCTCGTCGAAGCAGAGCAGCCAGACTTTTTCGGCGATTTCCGCCGCCACCAGATCCACCGGGTCCTGGCGTTCGCCGGATTTCTTTTGCGCCCGGCGCAGCCGGTGCAGCGCCTCATGCACCTCGATCATGAACTGGTGGAAATGGATGCGGCGCTTCTTCTCGACCGGCGCCGCCGCCATGAACAGATCCATCAGCATCGACTTGCCGCGCCCGACCGGCCCGTAGATATAGAGCCCCAACGGCGGTTCCTCGCGCCGGCGCGACAGGCCGAACACCGCCTTCCAGCCCGGCATGCCGCTGGCGGGCCGGTAGTTCGTCAGCGCCCGGCCGAGAGACTGCAGCTTTTCCGCCGCCAGTTCCTGGAGGGGATCCGGCTGCAGCGCGCCTTCGGCGGCCATCCGCCTGTATGCGACAAGGGGGCCTTCGTCCATGACGGGGCAATCGGCCTCAGCGTGCGCCGGAGATCTGCATGATATCGGCGGTCACATAGGAGGCCGCGTCGGACAGCAGCCAGACAATTCCCTCCGCAACCTCGTCCGCGGTTCCGGCCCGGCCCATCGGCACCAGGTGGGATTCCTTTTCCACGCGGCCCGGCAAGCCGGATGAACGCTCGTGGATATCGGTATCGATGATGCCCGGGGCGACGGCGTTGACGCGGATACCTTCCTGCACGACCTCCTTCGCGAGGCCGATGGTCAGCGCGTCCACCGCGCCCTTCGCGGCGGCATACCAGACGTAATAGTTCGGGCTGCCGAGCTTGGAGGCGATGGAGGAGACGTTGACGATGGCGCCGCCCTTGCCGCCATATTTCGTCGACATGCGCCGGACCGCTGCCCGGCAGGCCCAGATGACACCGTAGAGATTGGCGTCGATGCAGGCCCGGATGATCTCCGGTGAGGCCTCATCCAGCCGGCCCGCCTGGCCGGTAAGGCCGGCATTGGCCACCAGCGCGGTCACCGGGCCGAGTTCCCGATCCACCGTCTCGAACAGTTTTTCGGTTTCCTGCTCGTTGCCGGCATCGCATTTCACGGCAAGGCCACGCTGGCCGGCGGCCTCGATTTCGCGAACGACCGCAGCGGCCGCATCTTCGTTCGAGAGATAGGAGATGGCGACGTCGTAGCCGCGCCGCGCCAGCATGCGGGCGGTCGCGGCGCCAATGCCCCGGCTGCCGCCGGTTACGATTACGATACCGCTCATTCCGCGGCCTGCGCCGCCGGAGCGAACGCAGCCTCCATCTCGCGCCGGACCCGCACCGCATGGGCGGTCTCGTCGATATCGACATCCTGCCAACGCACCGGCTGCCCCTCGGCGATCGGGTTCTTCAGTTTCACGTCATGGGCCAGCCCCAGCGGGAGCCCGCCCAGCGCCAGGCTGTCGGCGGCGGGCGCCAGCTTGCCCCAGACGGTGGAGCCGCCCTCGCCATCCAAGATCTCGCCGGCGGCCAGGTTGCGTTTGGCGACCGACACCACATCGCCGCGCCAGCCCGTGGGGGCGCCTGCCGGCTCGCCGCGCAGGGCCGCGCTGGCAACCGAGATACCGAGTTCCAGCCCGATCAGGTGCCAGGGCTTGTACATCGCCGTATAGAGGCCCGAATCGTCCGTGATCAGCCCGTATTCCGCAAAGCAGCGCGCGGCGTAGTCGTCCTGCGCCGCGAAGGTGACATAGACGCCCCAGCGCAGATCATTGGTCACATTACTGCCGTCGCGGTTGAGGCAGGAAATTACCTCCACCATGCCGCGGCGCTCCAGCACCCCGCCATCGGCCTTGGGTCTGAGGATTTTCGCCAGTTCATGGGTGCCAACCGGTGGGAAGGACAGGCCGTCGGAGGGGCAGTCCAGCCCGCATGCATTGGCGACGGCCGCCATCTCGATGCCGGACTTGGTGCCGTCGAGGAAGGAATTGAACATTTTCGGGTTCATGCCGCCCAGGGCCGCCTGTTCGGGGCTGAGTCCATAATAGTCCCAGACCGTCTTGTCGGTAGAGGCATGATATTCCGGCAGGTATTTCGTACCCTTGCCGGCCGCCACGATCTCGAAACCGCAGGTCCGGGCCCAGTCTACCTGCTCGGCGATCAGGGCCGGCTGGTCGCCATAGGCCAGCGAATAGACGATGCCGGCCTCGCGCGCCTTCTTCGCCAACAGCGGCCCGGCCAGCGCGTCGGCCTCGACATTGACCATGACGATGTGGCGCCGGTACTTGCAGGCAAGCTCCACATGGCGGATGCCGGCGGCGGGACTGCCGGTGGCATCGATCACCACATCCAGCCCGTCGGCTGCGATCAGCGCCGCCGCGTCATCGGTGATGCGGGTCGCCCCGGATTTCAGCGCATCGGCAAAGGAGGCTGCGGCATAGCGTTTGGGTTCCCAGCCGATGCGCTGCAAATTTTCGCGCGCGCGTTCGGGCGCAAGGTCGGCAATGCCCAGGATATGGAACCCGTCGACGCGGCGCGCCTGGCTGAGAAACATGGAGCCGAACTTGCCCCCGCCGATCAGCCCGACCCGGACAGGGCGGCCCTCTGCGGCGCGTTGCGATAGCATGGCGTGGAAATTCATCGGTCCTTTCCTCCCTCGATGATCAGGCGGATCATAGCACGGCTTCGCTGCGGCGCATCCGCAGTCGGCCCTCGATGGTATAGACCGCCAGGGCCAGCCAGATCAGCCCGAAACTGAATAGCTGGGCGGCCGTTACCGGCTCGTCGAAAAACGTTACGCCAACCAGGAATTGCAGCGTCGGATTGATATAGAAAAAGATCGCCATCGTGGAAAGCGGCAGTCGCCGCGCGCCCGTGACATAGAGCAGGAAGGGCACCGCGGTCATGATGCCGCCACCCATCAGTAGCAGGCTGGTGCCGGTCCCGCCGGCGCCGAAGGCCCCCGCGCCCTGCACCCCGAGCCAGACCGCATAGACCAGCGCCGGCGGAGTCAGAATAGCCATCTCGATGAAATAGCCGGTCAGCGTCCCGACATCCACGCGCTTCCTTATTGCGCCATAGAGGGCAAAGCTGGTCCCAAGCGCCAATCCGACCCAGGGCACCGCCCCCAGCATCAGGACCTTGTTGGCCACGCCCGCCGCGGCAAGGCCAATCGCCACCCATTGCCAGGGGCGCAGGCGTTCGGCGAAAATGACCATACCGAACAGGGTGTTCAACAGCGGCGTCAGGAAGTAGCCGAGGCTGGCTTCGACGACCATGCCGTTATTGACCGCCCAGACATAGACACCGGAATTGACCGTGACGAAGCCCGCAGTAAGGGCGAGAATCGCCAGCATGCGAGGTTTGGCCAGCACCGCGCGAACCTTGTCCCAGCTTCCGGCGATGGCGATGCCCAGCACGGTAAAGGGCAAGGCCCAGATATAGCGATGCGCCAGGATATCCAGCACATCGACATGGGCCAGCAGATGCCAGTACAGGGGCGACAGGCCCCAGACGATATAGGTGGTGATGGCGGCGGCGAGGCCGATCGCCGCTTCGCCACCGTTTCCCTGGTTCATGGCAGGCGCAGAAGGACCGGTAGGATCTCGATCTTCTGCAGCCAGGCCACAAAGGCGAACAGCGGCCAGGCCACGAAAAAGGCCGAGGCGTCGCGGGCCGCGAGATAGACGTTGCGCGGATAGCCCATGGGCTCATCCGCTTCCTGCCACAGCTTGAAATTCGGAAACCATCGCGGCACCCGCCGCACATAATCCCGGTAGATCTCGCCGTGGCGCGCCGT
>JBFFGY010000117.1:0-7853 GCA_041557215.1 Alphaproteobacteria bacterium | reverse complement strand
TTCTGGTAGGATGTTCCGCGTTTGCTCATTGGGGTTGTCTGGCGTCATTGCATTGAGGCGTGGAAATAACAGCCAGTTCCATGCGCTGTTCCCGGCACGATAGCTGCAGTTTCATTGCTTCAATATCCGCTTTCTGCGTCATCTGTTTGTGCGGGTCGCTATACGGTATATGTCAAAAAATGAACCCTCTTGTACTGGCACCAGAAGTTCCGGCAACGGATTTCCCTTCTCGCCGAAATGCGTGATGACAACATAGTCGTAGCGCGACGGCCAGTCTTCCCAATAGGGCTGCATGCCGACTCCGCCGGCTACGTCGTTGCCGCCGGTGGCGGAATCCACCAGCAAGGGCAGTTCGATCGGGGCGCCGAAATAGGTGTCCATCGTTTCGCGCGCGGGGGCCGCGCGCACCGGCTGTTTCGCCGGGTCGGTAAACATGGTGGGGACGAAGGCCGACCGGTCGATGACGGCCAGCACCGGCATATGCCAGTAGGCATGGTCGAAGCGCGTTTCGCCCTCGGCCAGGGGAACGTCCTGTTTTTGGACCGGCAGGATCGCCGCGCCCGGTTCGACGACAGTCAACGCAGCGCGGAATTCGGCGAAATCGCGGTCCACACGGCGCCATTCCTCGGTGATGTCGTAAATCCGGCCGACGAACAGCACGATAGCGGCTGCGGCTACGGTGACCAGAAGTTTCGGCCCGACATTGCGCGGCCGCATGACGGCAACCAGCAACAGGGCGATGACGGTCGGCAGCCGCAAATCGGCGTACCAGATGTGGCCCCAGCCGCCTTCCATCTGAAACGGCATGGCAAAGGCAATCAGGATAAGCAGAGTCACCGGCAGTTTCATGTCTCGCGCCAGGGTCAGCCGGCGCGTCGCCAGCCCGCCGATCAGCACCACTGCGACGAACAGGAATATGCCCAGGTCGATCGGTTTCAGGTAAGCCAGCATCGGTGACCACAGCGCCTTGATCTTCTGCAGGATGGGCCCGTAATAGAAGCTGCGCCCGCTGGCCGCCGGCATGGTGGCGAAGACCAAAACAGCAACAGGCAGGAACTGCCAGGCGACGACAAGTCGGCTGCTGATGGTGGTCTTCCAGTCCTGCCGGAGCCGCGGCCATGCCTGGGAAACCTCGTATCCGGCCACGCAGATGCCATAGACGGCAAGGGCGAAAAGATGGGCGAAATAGAGCCCGATCAGAGCCAACGGAAAGAGCACCCACCTGATCCAGGCCGGACGGCCTTCGCTGGCGATCCACCCTGCCAGCAGTAATAGTGTCAGCCCCACCGCGAACAGGTAGTTCAGGAAACCCATGATCAGCAGGTGATTGTACAGGAACAGCCAGGCGGCCGTAGTCCAGAGGCCGATGTGCCCATAAAGGACCCGGTGCAAGACCAACGTGCCCGCCATCAGCAGAATCATCGTCAATCCGGTCAGCAGCAGGCCCAGCGCTTCGGCCGTCAGCGTTCCCAGCAGCGGCCATGCCATCATTTCCATGGCCAGGTTCGGCATGGGCCCCCAGTGAACCTGGTAATTCGCGGCCAGCAAAGAGTCCTGGTCGAGTGTCCCCAGAACATGCAGTCGCGCAATATGGTTCGGATAGTCGATCAAGGCGGGGGTGTCGACCAGCGCCAGCGGCATCAGCGCCGCCAGGAAAAGCAACAGATGGGCGGTCAGCGTAAGCCGCCGCGAGGAACCCGCGCGGTTATTTGCGTTCGCCATGTCAGAATCGGCCGCCAATGGTCCATGCTCGTTCAGTCTGCCAGTCACTACCGTTAGCTAGCCCATATCAGGTTAAATTTTCGGTAAAATGCCGGGCATTGCATGCGCTTTTTGCGCTAAGCTTGCCGGTGGTGTAATGAAGATGCGCATTGGGGAGCGGGAATGGCCATTTTCGACTCTAACGATATGGACCGGCTGCCGCGGGGTTTGGCGCCCGACGATTTCCTGAAGCACCGTTTCGGCGACTGGGTGGCGCGGCCATGGCTCGACCGCGCGGCATTCGGCAGCCTCGCCTGGTACTTCCCGCTCAGCCGGATGTGGGCCGCGGCCAATATCGCCGAGGGAGACCCCGAACGGTTCGGACAGGAAGTGCCCTTTCCTTCGGGCAAGGCGCCGGACGGGTGGCTTTTGGAACAGGCGCTGTCGGGGGTGCGGCGGGCGAAGCGGCGCTACCGGCGAATCCAGGACGATTGGGAACGCGTCTATTTCGGCGGTTCCACGCGGGCCCCTAGACGCCTGGTTGAAGCGGAACTGGAACGTCGTACGGCCGGGCGAATCTGGATGGCCAGCCGCGGGCTGCTGGCGCCCCTGCTGACAAACGATGACGTTCCCTCGGTGCGTTGGGATACCCCCGCGCCTGACCTTTTCCTTGACCAGATGGCCGGGCAGATTGCTGATCCTGCCGGTTTTTATGCGCCTCTCGATCCGTTGCCGGCAGTGGAGCTGTCGCACAAGGTGCCGGGGCCGCATGGCAAGGAGTACTGGCTGCGGTTCCCCTCGAAAGGCGGCGATACGGCCTGGGCAAAGGTCTATGAGCCGGAGGAGGCGCCGGCGCGATTGCCAACGGCTATTCTCTGTCATGGGCTCTGTGTCGAATCGGAGCTGTGGGGGACGACGGCCGGGGTGCCCCATGCATTGATCCGACAGGGCCTGCGGGTGATTACTCCCGAAGCGCCCTGGCATGGCCGGCGCATGCTGCCGGACCGTTACGGCGGCGAGCCGCTGATCTCCACGGCGCCGCGGGGTGGCCCGGATCTGTTCCGGACGGCGCTGTCGGACCTTGCCACGATGATCGGCTGGGCGAGGGGGCAGGGCAGTTACGCGGTCGCCATTGGCGGCACCAGCCTGGGCGCGCTTACCACCCAGCTCGCCGCCACCCAGGCCAAGAACTGGCCCGAGCCGCTGCGCCCCGACTTCCTGCTTCTGGTCACCACCAGCGGCAGCCTGCGGCAGGTGGCGGTAGACAGCGAACTGGGCGAAACCTTCGGGCTGGACCGTGCGCTGGGGGCGGCCGGATGGACCGACGAATCGCTGCAGGCGCTGAGTCCGTTAACCGATCCGGACGATGGGCCGGTAATGGGGCCGGAACGGATCGTGATGGTGCTGGGGCGCGAAGACAGCGTCACCGCCTTCGACGAAGGCCGCGCGCTGGCCCAGCGTTGGCGCGTGCCGGAAGATCATCTCTATATCCGCGACCAGGGGCATTTCTCGGCCGCCGTCGGCATCGTCCACGACGACGCCCCGGTGCGGCATCTGTTCGAATTAATGAAGAAGGCGGGGTGAAAGGTCTGAATATGCGGCCGCTTGTCGCCGGGGACGGCAGCATCCTTTCTTTTGAGCGCGTGAACGCTTAAGACAAGCCTGTGAGACAAAATTGAGGAGCCGAGCCTTTGCCTGACCTGCTGAACAAGGCCTTCGAAGCGCTGAAGACCCTGCCGCCCGAAGATCGCGACCGCATCGCCTGGGAAATTATCGAGCGTGTCGAGGACAAGTCGGAATGGGACAGGCTGATAGCGCTTCCCGAGGCCCGGAAATGGTTGGAGAAGGAAGCCGAACGCGCATTGAAGAAATACCGCAAGATGCGCAAACCGCTGGACCAGGCTTTCTTCTCGGTTGGCCCCGATGCCATGCTGCGCGGGGAAACTTATTGGCGGCATTTCGATGACCTGCCTACCGATGTCCGCAAGCTCGCCGAAAAGAATTACGAACTATGGAAGAAGAACCCAAACCACCCGAGCCTGCGCTTCAAGCAAATCCATCCCGACCGGCCAATCTTCTCTTTTCGGGTCGGCATGCGGCATCGGACCGTGGGGGTCCGGGCGGAGGACGACCGGATCGTCTGGTTCTGGATGGGCTCGTTCGAGCATTTCCGAAAAATGGTCGGCGTCGAATAGGCGCTCCGACAGGAAAAATCCCCCGGAATCGTTGTGTGGGGCGGCAAACAGCCTATATTCGCGGCCATGACTATCGAACTGCCAGATTTGCCGAAGGGATCCCGCATCGTGGTCGCGATGTCGGGCGGCGTCGATTCCTCCGTCACCGCGGCGCTGCTGGCCGAGGCTGGCTACGACGTGGTCGGCGTAACGCTGCAGCTTTACGACCATGGCATGACGGTCGGCAAGAAGGGCGCCTGCTGCGCCGGTCAGGATATCTACGATGCGCGTATGGTCGCCGACCGGCTGGGCATTCCCCATTACGTGTTGGATTACGAGAGTCGTTTCCGCGATTCGGTTATCGAGGACTTCGCCGATTCCTACGCCCGTGGCGAGACGCCGATTCCCTGCGTGCGCTGCAACCAGACGGTAAAGTTCCGCGATCTGATGGCCACCGCGCGCGAACTGGGCGCCGAGGCCATGGCGACCGGCCATTATGTGCGCCGGACCATGGGGGCGGGCGGAGCGCAGATGCGCGTCGCCGCGGATCCGGCCAAGGATCAGAGCTATTTCCTGTTCGCCACTACGGCCGAACAACTGGATTTCCTGCGGTTCCCGCTGGGCGGGCTGGACAAGGCGGAAACCCGTGCGCTGGCGGAACGATTCGGGCTGGCCGTTGCGGACAAACCCGACAGCCAGGATATCTGCTTCGTGCCAGAGGGCGGCTATGCCCGCATCGTCGAGAAGCTGCGCCCCGAGGCCGCGGAGCCGGGCGAGATCGTCGATCTTGAGGGCCGCGTTATGGGACGGCATGAGGGCATCGTCGGCTACACCATCGGCCAGCGCAAGGGCCTTGGCATCGGCGGCCGCAAGGATTCGACTGATCCGGTCTATGTGGTGAGGCTCGAGCCGGAGACCCGGCGTGTCGTCATCGGCCCGCGCGAGGCACTGGCGCAGCGGACGGTGCGGCTGGGCGAAGTGAACTGGCTGGGCGCCGGGCCGATACCGACCGACGGCGTTGCGGTTCAGGTCAAGCTGCGCTCCACCATGGCGCCCGTGCCGGCGGTTCTCTATCCGGCGGGCGAGGGGGCTGAAGTGGTGCTGGACGAGCCGGCCTACGGGGTGTCGCCGGGCCAGGCCTGCGTCTTCTATGACGGCGATCGCGTTCTCGGCGGCGGCTGGATCCTGCGCGAGGCCGGCAGCGCGGCGGCGTGAAGTCTGGAACAATGCGATCGGGATAACTATATGCGGCAAAAGGCCCGGCAGTGTCTTGACAGGGCCGCGCGTCTCGCCTTATAGGGGTCCCGCGCTCGCGGCGGAGTAGCTCAGCTGGTTAGAGCAGCGGAATCATAATCCGCGTGTCGGGGGTTCAAGTCCCTCCTCCGCTACCATTTCAAAAGCCCCGCGACCCATGGCCGGTCGCGGGGCTTTTTCGTGCCTGGGCGGGATGGCATGGCGCGTTTCTCTGGATTGAGCGGAGAGCGGAACTCGGCTTAAGATATTCTTGCCTGGCATCGCGAAGGGAGAAGGATGCATGCGTGGTCTTACCGCTGTTCTGTTCACCGCTCTATTTGCCGCATTGGCCATCGTGGCGCCGCTTGCGGCGGGTGCCGAGACCGGGAAGCTGACCGGCGGCATGGCGCATCAGTACCCGGACTGGTTCAAGGCAAGCTTCCTGGACCTCAAGGAGGACGCCGCCGAGGCCGCGGCGGAAAACAAGCACACCATCCTGTTCCTGTCGCTCAATGGCTGCCCGTACTGCGCGCGCATGTTGAGCGAGAGCTTCGCCGAGAACAAGGCGGCGATCATGGCGGATTTCGACACTATCGGCCTGAACATTCGCGGGGACCGGATGGTCACGATGGATGGCGAGAACGAGATGTCGGAAAAAGAACTGGCCGGCAAGCTGCGCGTCCGCTTCACGCCGACGGTGCTCTTCCTCGATGGGGAGGCCAACCCGGTATTCCGCATCAACGGCTACTGGGACCCGGCCCAGTTCCGCATCGCGCTGGACTATGTCCGCACGCGATCCTACGAAACCACGAAAATCGCTGAGTTCGCCAAGCGGCGCGAGGCGGAGGCGGTTTGGAGATTCGCCGGACATCCGGCGATGTCTGACATCTGGGACCTGTCGAAGGTCGATGCCCCGCTTCTTGTGCTGTTCGAGGATTCCGGCTGCACCGCCTGCGCGGAACTGCACAGCGAGATCCTGGCGCGCGAGGATGTCGGCGAGGCGCTGAAAGCCTATACCTTCGTACGCCTGGACGCACGGGCCGACACGCCGCTGACCGACCCCGACGGCAATTCAACGATGGCGCAGGCCTGGGCCGAGAAGCTGGAGGTGCGCTCCAGCCCGACCTTCGTTGCCTTCAATGAGGGCCAGGAACGGCAGCGCTTCGAAGCGAAACTCTACAGCCACCATTTCATCAGCATTCTCGAATACGTCTCGGGCAAGCACTACAAGACTCACGAAACCTGGCTGCGGTACAATTCCGAACGCACCGGCAAGATCCTCGCGACTGGCGAGGATGTCGATCTGAGCGACGGCCGCACCAGGAAACCGCAATAACCCGGCGCCACCTAGCTGGACTCGAACAACGGAGAGGGGTCGGGGGTGTAGCGGGCAAGCTTGTCTGCATCCAGGGTTATGCCCAGTCCCGGTTTCTGCGGGATGTTCAGCATCCCGTCCTCATCCAGTTCGAAGGGCTCGGCGAGGATGCCGTCGACATAGGCGCTGCCGCCGATGAACTCCACAAGGTCCACGTTCGGCAGGGCGGCGGCCAGTTGCAGGTCGGCGGCTACGCCAAGGGCGGTGTTCCAGCCATGCCCGACATAGCGAATACCGAAATCCTGGGCCATATGGACGATGCGCCGCTGTTCGCTCAACCCGCCGACCTTGGTGACGTCCGGCTGGACGATGTCGAAGGCACCTTTGGTCAGGAAGGGGATGAAGGACTGCCGGCGCGTCAGCACCTCGCCGCCGGCGATTGGCACCGGGCTGGCCCTGCGCAATTCGCAGAAATCCTCCAGGGCGTCCGGGACGAGCGCTTCCTCGAACCAGCCCACATCGTAATCCGCCAGCATATGGGCGGTGCGCATCGCCCATTTCAGGCCGTTCGGCCAACAGGCGTCGCTGGCCCCGGCATCCACCAGCAACTGGTCGTCATCGTCCAGCGCCTCGCGGGCATCGCGGATGATCGCCTCGTCAAGCGCATGGCTGTTCCGGCGGCCGAAGGGCCCCCAGCCGATCTTGAAGGCGCGGAATCCCTTGGCTCGGTATTCCTGCAATACCTCCTTCATCTGGCCGGGCTCTTCCATCAGCAGCGAGCAGTAGGGCATGACCTTACTGCGGTAGATTCCGCCGAGCAGGCGCCCCACCGGCTGGCCGGTGACCTTGCCCAGGATATCCCACAGTGCGATGTCGATGCCGCTGATGGTATGGGTCAACGTGCCGCCCCGTCCCATCCAGAAGGTGTTCTGATGCAGCTTTTCCGAGACCCGCTCTGGCTCGATGGCGCTTTCGCCGCGCCAGAGTGGCTCCAGCACCGAAATCCCCGCCTCGACGAGCCTGCCGTCGGTAAAGACCGAGCCGTAGCCGGAAATGCCGGCATCGGTATGGACCGCGACGATGGCATGGATGGAATCTTCCGGGGCGATTTCGTTGCTCCACCCGCCCTTCGGGCTCTCGCCCAGCAGCGGTATGCAACGGATCGAGGTAATTTTCACGTCTGTCATCTCGGTCGGGGCCTCCAATGGGCATGCCGGCAGGAACCGTCCTGGGACGGCCGGGGGAGTCTGTGGCATCCTTGCATGAGCACAGGTCACCTTCAAGACAGGCCCCTTCATTCGCACGGGCAGAGCCAATGGGCGCTTGAACCTTTTCCGTGGCGGTTGATATAGTGGTCGCCCGCCCTGGAGGCAGACTGATAATAAAGGGATTTCACGATGGCGACCTATGAATGCTCTGTATGCGGAATG
>JBFFGY010000116.1:0-7925 GCA_041557215.1 Alphaproteobacteria bacterium | reverse complement strand
GCTAGCCTTGTGGCTTCTGGTACCGCTTTGCGCCTACCTTTTCATAGTGCACCGGCAAATCGGGCTGCCCCCCGCCACCCTGTTCATGGTGGTAATGGCGCCCGCGGTCGCCCAGACCCTCTTTGCCGGCCAGAACGGCCTATTGCTGGCGCTATTCCTTACGGCGGGGTTTCTGAACCATCGTGCCCGCCCGGTGCTCGGAGGCATCCTGCTCGGGCTTGCTACCGTCAAACCGCAACTGGCCATTCTCGTATTCCCTGTATTGATCGCGGGACGCCACTGGCCGGCCCTGAT
The DNA here is from genome assembly GCA_041557215.1 of Alphaproteobacteria bacterium. Classification (GTDB taxonomy): domain Bacteria; phylum Pseudomonadota; class Alphaproteobacteria; order UBA8366; family JADFVY01; genus JADFVY01. The sequence continues at coordinate 7,631 of JBFFGY010000116.1, read as the reverse complement.
CAGTGCCACACTCACGCTCGCCCTTATGGTGGCATGCACAACGGCCCTGTTTGGCGCCGATGTCTGGGAGGCTTATTCAGGCATTCCCGCCCTGGCGCGCGATTGGCTGGCGCAAGGGCGGCTTCCCTGGTCGCGTATGCCGACGGTTTATACCGCCATGCGCCTGGCCGGCGCCGGCGACATGGCGGCCGGTGCGGTACAGGTTCTTGTCGCCGCCGGCGTACTGGCCAGCCTCGCCTGGATATGGTGGCGCCGTTCCGATCCGGCATTGTCCGTTGCGGCTCTGCTGGCGGGCGCACCGCTGACAACCCCGTTTCTCTATGATTACGATCTGCCGTTCATGTTGACGGCCCTGGCCCTCTTTACCGCCAACGCCACAACAACAGGTTGGCGAAAATGGGAAAAAACTCTGTTGCTGATCGTCTGGCTTCAGCCGGTCTGGTGGTGGACCCTGTCGGCCACCGTCTTCCACGTTTCGATCGCCCCGATCCTGTACGGCCTGTTCTTCCTGGCTATGATTTCGCGTATTCGCGCAGTCGCAGCAAGCTGCGTCTGGCCAAAAGAAAAAGGGGCGGTCAGTCCCTGACACCGCCCCTTCCCAATTTGAAGACCGTATCCGAAATCTTAATCAACTTCCGCCGCTAACCCCGCCGGCCGCCGAGGACAGATAACTGGAAACGGTATTGAAGATGACCTGCAGCTGGCCGCCCAGGATCTGCAGGGCGATGATGGCGGCAACGGAAACCAGCGCGGCAACGAGGCCATATTCGATCATGGTCGCACCGGACTCATCTTTGATGAAGGCTTCAAGAAACGTCATTTTCGAATTCCTACGAAAAGTTAATCGGGTCACAATAAAAACTCACCCGCCACCCTCAGCAATCAGCGTGCCAAACCCGGCGGGACAGCCGGTACCCCGGAAGAACAATCGCCGCACATTTTAAATATCGCCTCCCCACCGCGGGCGGAAAACAAAAAAAAACGGCGCCCGAAGGCGCCGCCTTTACGGTATGCCAGGGTCCCGCCGAGGCGGAATCCTGGTCGAACCTGAATAATCAGGAACCGCCGGTGCCGTTGGCAGCGGACGACAGGTAGCTCGAAACCGTATTGAAGATGATCTGCAGCTGGCTGCCCAGGATCTGCAGGGCAATAATAGCAGCAACCGACACAAGCGCGGCGACCAGGCCGTATTCAATCATGGTCGCGCCGGATTCGTCTTTCAAAAAGGCTTTAAGAAACGACATCAGTAATCTCCCGAAACAAATAGCATGTCAGTATCAGATTCGAATGGTGCGATCGGTTGGGTCCGTCAGGCACCTGAAATGAGCAATTCACGCTCTGTCCGCCAATATAGCGATCGGGATTTTCCGCTCATGACCAGTATGGGCTAAACGGCGATATAATTGACGGCAATTTAATTGAATTTCGAGCTATGACTGGACCCAAATATACTATTCGAACACCACAGCCGCAGATTTCCGGGCGAAAAGTATAAAAACCGCGATCATATTTTTTTGGAAATCGCCATAATCCAGCCATTAATATAGTTAAACAACCATTAATATTGAATATCTACTTATGATGCCGGGAGTTTGTAAAGTGATTCATTCTGACCGCCATTTGGCTACACTGCATCTTTGAAGATAGTAGAAATCGACGTTCCGCCCGTCTTTCGGAGGCTCTCGCCCCCCTCTGCCTTGACCTCTTGCCTTGCCGAATTCGATACTCTATCCCTTGCGCAGCCTTCCGATGCGAGAAAGAGGAAAAAGATACATGACCCGCAAGATCGATTCGGTCGCCGTCCTCGGTGGCGGCACCATGGGAAGCGGCATCGCCGGCGCCTGCGCCGAAGCCGGATGCCGCGTGCTGCTGCTCGATGTCAGCATAGAGGCGGCGCAAAAGTCGCTCGACCGGATCGTCAACGGGCGCCCGCCGGCGATCGACACGCCGGAAGCGGCGGAACGGATCGAGATCGGCTCGTTCGACGACCTGGCGAAGATCGCCGACTACGACTGGATTTGCGAGGCCGTGATCGAGGACCTCGACACCAAGCGCGCATTGTTCGAGAAGCTGGAGCCGCTGCGCAGGGACGGCTCGGTGGTCAGCACCAACACATCCGGCATTCCGCTGCGCTCCATCACCGAAGGCATGCCCGAGCGCCTGCGCCATGACATCACCGTCACCCATTTCTTCAATCCGGTAAAGGTTATGAAGCTGATGGAACTGGTGCCGGATGCGGACACCACGCAGGACGTGGTCGATGCATTGGCCGAATTCTGCGGCAAGAGGCTGGGCAAGGGCGTGGTCCATGCCAAGGACACGGTGAATTTCATCGGCAACCGCATCGGCTGTTACTGGATGCTGGCCGGCCTGCACAAGGCCCGGGCGGCGCTGGAACAGGGCCTGTCGATGGAGATGGTCGACGCGCTGATGGGGGCGCCAGTAGGTTTGCCGTCGACCGGACTCTATGGCCTGATCGACCTGATCGGCCTCGATATCATGGATTTCGTCGGCAAGAACCTGGACCGCAACCTGCCGCCCGACGATGCCGGGCGCGCCTATACGAAATTCCCGCCGGCGGAAGCCGAGATGATGGCGCGCGGCCAATTGGGCCGCAAAACCGGCGGCGGCTTCTACAAGCTGATCAAGCATGAGGACGGCAGCCGTTCGAAAGAGACATTTGACCTTCTGACCGGAGAATGGCGGCCGGCGGTGGAAGCCGCGCCGAGCCATGGCGATGCGAAGTCGTTGCTGTTTGCCGACGATCTGGAGGGCCGCTTCGCCTGGGCCTGCATGGGCGGCGCACTGGCCTATGCCGCCGATCTGGTGCCGCAGATTTCCGATGACATCGTGAATGTGGACCGCGCCATGCGCTGGGGCTTTGCCTGGCAGAAAGGGCCGTTCCAGCTTCTCGACGAGGTCGGTCCGTCGGAATTCATCACCCGCCTGGAACAGGAAGCCCACCCGGTTCCGCATATGCTGGCCGTTCTGCGCGACGCCGGCGCGGAAAGCTTCTACCGTAACGAAGGCAAGGAGTTTCTGGGTACCGACGGACGCTACCATCCGGTGTCGGCGGAATAAGGACAAGGAAAGGCGGCTTTTTCCGGTGAGGTAACAGCAGAGGCACAGTATGAAGGTGAGACTGGACGCATTGCGGGCCGAAATGGCGCGCCAGGGGCTGGACGGCTTCATCGTGCCCCATTCGGACGAATTTCAGAACGAGTATCTGCCGCCCAGCGCCGAGCGGCTGGCCTGGATCACGGGCTTCACCGGCTCGGCCGGTGTCGCGGTGATCCTGAAGGACCGGTCGGCGGTCTTTACCGACGGCCGTTATACGCTGCAGATTCGCGAGCAGGTTGACGCCAACCTGTTCGACGTCCGCCATATCTCCGACGAACCGCCAAAAGATTGGGTCGCCGAGAATTTGTGCCAGGGCGGACGTCTGGGCTACGACCCCTGGCTCCATACCGAAAGGGCACTCGACACATGGCGAAAGGCGGCGGAAAGGGCAGGCGGCGAACTGGTGCCGGTCGAGCATAACCCGCTGGATGCCGCCTGGTCCGACCGGCCGGCCGCGCCCGCGGCACCCGTCGTACCGCATGGCGAAGAATTCGCAGGAGAATCCTCCGCCGCCAAACGTGAGAAGGTAGCGAAATCCGTCGTGAAGGCAGGGGCGGAGAGCGTTGTCATTACCGCCCCCGATTCCATTGCCTGGCTGTTGAACATCCGCGGCGGCGACGTGGCGCACACGCCGCTCCCCCTGTCTTTCGCCGTCCTATACGGCAACGGTCGCGCCGAATGGTTTGTCGCCCCAGGGAAGACCTCGGACGAACTGATTGCGCATCTGGGCGATGAGGTCACGGTCCGTGATATCGGTGAATTCGAAGACGCACTATGGGCTCTGGGCAACAACAGGGTGATGGCCGACGCGGCCGGAACCGCCGCGTTTGTGTTCGAGCGGCTGGGCAAGGCGGGCGCGCAGATCGTCCGCGCCGACGACCCCTGCCAACTGCTTAAGGCCTGCAAGAATGAGGTGGAAATCGACGGCACGCGCGCAGCGCACCGCCGTGACGGCGTGGCGCTGGCCCGTTTTTTGGCATGGCTTTCGGCCGAGGCGACAAAGGGCGGGCTGAGCGAGATCGCCGTCGCCGACCGGCTGCAAGCGCTGCGTTTCGAGGGTAAACGGATCACCGATCTGTCTTTCCGGACGATTTCCGGCTCCGGCCCGAACGGGGCCATCGTCCATTATACGGTGACGCCCGAAAGCGACCGGATGCTGCAGCCGGGTGAACTGTATCTTGTGGATTCGGGGGCGCAATATCTGGATGGCACGACGGACGTGACGCGCACGGTCACGATCGGCGAGCCGACGGCGGAAATGCGCGACCGCTTCACCCGCGTGCTCAAGGGCCATATCGCCATCGCGACCGCCTGCTTCCCGGAGGGCACGACCGGCTCGCAACTGGATGTACTGGCGCGACAGGCGCTGTGGCAGGCGGGACTGGATTACGACCACGGCACGGGCCACGGCGTCGGCAGCTATCTGGGCGTCCATGAAGGGCCGCAGCGGATTTCGAAAATCGGCAATTCAGTGGCTTTAAAGCCGGGAATGATCGTTTCGAACGAACCGGGCTATTACAAGACTGGCGCCTACGGTATTCGCATCGAGAACCTGGTCTGCGTCACGGCGCTGGAGATTGAAGGCGCGGAGAAGCCGATGCTGGGCTTCGAAACCCTGACACTCGCGCCGATCGACCGCAATCTGGTGGAGCCCGGCCTGCTATCCCAGGCCGAAACCGAATGGCTGAACGCCTATCACTGGCGGGTGCGCGAGGCGCTGGCCCCGCTGATCGACCCGGATAGCGCCGATTGGCTCGAACAGGCGACCGAGCCTGTTTAGTTACGCACCACGAGGACCGAACATTCGGCATGCCGCACCACGCGCGCGGCGTTGGGGCCGAGCAGGTAATCGCTCTGTTCCGGCCGGTGCGACGCCATGACGATCAGGTCGGCAGCTATGCGCTCCGCAGCGGCAAGGATTTCCTTGTAGATCGTTCCATGACCGACGCTGTGCGCGACCTCGATCTCCGATGGAACATTCTCGGAAACGAAACCGTCGAGCATCTTGTCGGCCTCGGCCAGCGCGGCTTTCTCGTAATTGGCCGGGAAGAACGAGCCGACGATCGCCATCCCGTAGTCGGGCACCACGGTGACAATATGCAGTTTACCGCCACCCGCCTCGGCCTGCTCCACCGCCACCGGCAGCGCCCTTTCCCAGGAAGAGGGGTCATTCAGGTCGATCGCAAGCAAGATGGTCTTGTACATTCCATGCCTCCCTAGGCGGTTGCCGCCGCCCGGCGGCGTTGTAGCAGAACGACGACGCCGAGCAGTAGCAGTGCCGGGATATAGAACAGATATTTGGGCGGCTGGCTGGCTTCGGCCTGGACATCGATGACCTCCCAGTCGAAATCGACACCGGCCTTTTCCGCCGCTGTTCCGAAGACGATATTGTCGACCAGAACCTTGCCGTCTTCCTCGCGAATCTCGATCCCGGCATGGGCCAGCCGGTCAGCAGCCGAGGCCGCCGGTCCCAGGGGCAGCGGCACGATCTTGGTGACGAAATCACCGTCGATCGTCTCGCCCGACATCGTGACGCGGAGAATGGTATCCGGCTTCTGCGTCTCTGCAATTGCCGCCAGTTGTTGCGGCGGCCGGATTTCCAGCGGAGGAACCAGCATATCCATCCAGAATCCGGGCCGGAAGAGGGTGAAGGCGATGAGAATAAGCGCAATCGACTCCCACAGCCGACTGCGGACGATGAGATATCCCTGGGTGCCGGCCGCGAACAGCAGCATGGCTGTGACGGCGGCAGCCACAACAAGAATGAGATGGGGGATGCTTTCGATACCGATCAGCAGGAGTTCGGTGTTGAAAATGAACATGAAAGGCAGAATCGCGGTACGGATGTCGTACATAAATCCCTGGATGCCTGTGCGAATCGGATCACCGCGCGAGATCGCGGCGGCGGCGAAGGCTGCCAGCCCCACCGGCGGCGTATCGTCGGCCAGGATGCCGAAATAGAACACGAACATATGGACTGCGATCAGCGGGACGATCAGGCCCTGCTCTGCGCCCAGGGTTACAATGACCGGGGCCATCAGCGTCGATACCACGATGTAATTCGCTGTTGTGGGCAACCCCATGCCAAGCAGCAGGCTGACGAAGGCCGTAAACAGTAACATCAGGATCAGGTTGCCGCCGGAGATGAATTCGACGAACTCGGTCATCACCAGCCCGATACCGGTCAGGGTCACCGCGCCGACCACGATTCCCGCAACACCGGTGGCGATGCCGATGCCGATCATGTTGCGCGCGCCGGCGACGAGTCCGTCCGCCGTATGGCCGAGCCCGATGCGCAGCGCCCGGACATAGTCGGGCGCGCCGCCGCGGAAGAAGTTCTTCAATATGTCCTGCGTGACGACCACGAAAATCATGAGCAGGGACGCCCAAAATGCGGCAAGTCCAGGCGAGAAGCGTTCGACCACCAGGCACCAGATCAGCACTACCACCGGCAGCAGGTAATGCAGGCCGGACTTGATGGTCGGCGCGGCGTCGGGCAGATATTCCATATCGGCAATCGCCGCCTCGCCGCCCAGGTCGGGAACCGAAGCGGCAATGCGCACCAGCAACAGATAGGCAATCAGGATGACCGCGGCTGCGATCCAGGCCGAGGCGTCGCCGGCCACGTTCTTCACCCAGCCGAAGCCGTAATAGATGATGCCGGACAGCACAATCATCCCCGCCACAGTCGCCGCAAAAGCCATCAGGCGGCGCAGGAGCGGCGATTCCAGGCGGCGGGGCAGCCCTTTCATGCCGGCCTTGCAGGCCTCGAGATGCACGATATAGACCAGCGCGATATAGGAGATTACCGCGGGCAGAAAGGCGTGGCGGATTACCTCGACATAGGAAATACCGACATATTCTATCATCAGGAACGCCGCGGCGCCCATGATCGGCGGCGTCAGCTGTCCGTTTGTAGAGGATGCAACCTCCACGGCGCCGGCCTTCTCGGCCGGGAACCCAACCCGCTTCATGAGCGGAATGGTAAAGGTGCCGGTGACCACCACGTTGGCAATCGACGAACCGGAGATCATGCCATTCATCGCCGACGACACGACGGCCGCCTTGGCCGGCCCTCCGCGAAGGTGGCCGAGAAGCGAGAAGGCCACCATCGTGAAATAATTGCCGGCGCCAGCCTTGTCGAGCAAGGCCCCGAACAGCACGAACAGGAAGACGAACGTCGTGGAGACCCCCAACCCGATTCCGAACACCCCTTCCTGCGTCAACCACAGATGGGACATCGCCTTGTTGATCGACGCACCTTTCCATGCGATCACCTCGGGCGCCAGATGCCCGAAAAATATGTAGGCGAGAAACAGCCCGGCAACCAGGAGCAGCGGCGGGCCAAGCGAGCGGCGTGTCGCCTCCAGCAGACATAACAATCCCACCACGCCCGCCGCAATATCGGGACCGGTCGGAAGGCCCGGCCTGGTGGAAAGCGGCACGGCGAAGATGGCGATATATCCGGCGCAAAAAGCGCCGATCAGCGCAAGCAGCCAGTAGATCGGTTT
>JBFFGY010000115.1:0-8020 GCA_041557215.1 Alphaproteobacteria bacterium | reverse complement strand
GATCGTCCGAGTGGCGCATCCTTCGACAAGCTCAGGATGAGGAACTGTGGACTTGCTAGAATTATATTCGCGCAAAGGTCTCCGGCATGAGGTTCTCTACCGTCAAGACAGCGAGGCGTCGGCGCCGCAAATTCCGTGGCTTGCCGTGGCGATCGTGGTGCGTGGCATCAGGGCCGGGCTACCCGGATGGGTCCGCGCGGCGCCACAGGGCGGCGCATCTAAGATACGCCGCCCTTATCCCTTGGCCATCCCGCCGCGCGGGGCGCGTGACATAGACTCCGCTAAATCGGCGTATTCGCCACACACGGCCGCTTCGCCAGGAAATCCAGGTCGCAGCCTTCGTCGGCCTGTTGCACATGTTCCATATGCAGGCGCGGGTAGCCGCGGTCGGCCCAGTCCAGTGTCGGGGCCTTCCAGTCCGCGCGACGTTTTTCCAGTTCCTCGTTGGAAACATCCAGGTTCAGGCTGCGGTTCGGCACGTCCAGGGTGATTGTGTCGCCGTCGCGCACCAGCGCCAGCGGCCCGCCGATCGCGGCCTCCGGGCAGACATGCAGCACGACGGACCCGAAGGCGGTGCCGCTCATCCGCGCGTCCGAAATACGCACCATGTCGCGCACGCCCTGCTGGGCCAGCTTCCTCGGGATCGGGATATAGCCGGATTCCGGCATGCCTGGCGCGCCCTTCGGCCCGGCATTGCGGAGCACCAGCACGTCGTCGGCCTTCACGTCCAGGTCCGGGGAATCGATACGGTTGGCCATATCCTCCAGCGAATCGAACACCACGGCGCGGCCGGTATGGGTCATCAAATCCGGATTCGCGCCGGACTGCTTGATGATCGCGCTGCCGGGGCAGAGATTGCCGCGCAGAACCGCGATGCCGCCTTCGCCATAGACCGGATTGTCGCGCTTGCGCACGACCTTCTGGTCCCAATCGGCCGGACCGGCGTCCATATTGTCGCCCAGCGATCTGCCGGTGCAGGTCAGCGCGTCGAGATGCAGCAGGTCCTTGATTTCCCGCAGGATGGTGGTCAGGCCGCCGGCCTTCTGCAGATCCTCCATATAGCCCGCGCCCGACGGCTTCAGATCGACCAGCACAGGCGTTTCCCGGCCCATGGCGTCCAGCGCCTCCAGGTCGACCTCGATGCCCAGGCGCCCGGCCACCGCCGTCATGTGGATCAGCCCGTTGGTCGAGCCGCCGATCGCCAGCAGGATCCGGAAGGAATTGGCGAAGGCCTGCGGCGTCATGATCTTGTCGGGGGTCAGCCCCTCCTTCGCCATTTCCACGGCGCGCATGCCGCTCGCTTCCGCATGGCGCAACCGGTCGGCATGGACTGCGGGGATTGCCGCGCCGCCGGGCAGCATCATGCCCAAGGCTTCCGTCATCAGCGCCATGGTGCTGGCGGTGCCCATCACCATGCAGGTACCGGCAGTTGGCATCAGCCGCCCGCCGATATCGTCGATCTCCGTCTCGTCGATCTCGCCGGCGCGATGCAGGCCCCATAGACGCCGGCAGTCGGTGCAGGCGCCCAGCCGCTCGCCCTTGTAATCGCCGGTCATCATCGGGCCGGTGACGGTAATCAGGGTCGGCACGTTCGAGCTGGCCGCGGCCATCAACTGCGCCGGCACTGTCTTGTCGCAGCCACCAATCATCACCACCGCATCCATCGGCAGGGCGCGCAGCATCTCCTCCGTGTCCATGGCCATAAGGTTGCGGTAAAACATGCTGGTCGGCCAGGCGAAGGATTCATGCAGCGAAATGGTCGGGAAATCCACCGGCAGCCCGCCGGCCATCAGCACTCCGCGCTTGATCGCGTCGGCCACTTCCGGCGCGGTGCGATGGCAGGGATTGTAACCGCTATAGGTATTGGCGATGCCCACGATCGGCCGGTCCAGCGCGTCGTCGGAATAGCCCATGGCCTTGATGAAGGCCTTGCGAAGGAACAGCGAAAACCCTTCGTCGCCATAGCTGGTGAGGCCCTTGCGCATGCCGGTCTTGTTGGCCATCGAATATCTCCCGTAACAAGAATGTAAACGTTTACACAGACATCAGGGTTTAACGGACTGTCACATCCCGTCAATCCCTATTATCGCGGAATTATCGCCCCGCGATGGCCGATAACGCGAGAGGCCAGCTTATGGGCGGCCTTGGCCGCATCGACGGGCGCAGCGCCGCGCGCACGCGCCGCGATATAGCCCGCATTGAAGGAATCCCCCGCGGCCGTGCTATCGACGACCGTGGTAACAGGCTGCGCCGGAATTTCCGTCACATCACCGTCGGCCGACAAAAGACAGGGAGCCTCGCCGCACTTTACCGCGATCTCGGCACAACCCGCCTCCTGCAGGCGTTGAACGGTGGCGTCGGGCGACGCATCGCCAAACAGCGCCGCCTCGTCGTCGAAGGTCGGCAGGGCGACCGTGGCATTCCGCCAAGCCAGGCCGATGGCTTTCCGCGCCTCATCGCTGTCGGGCCAAAGGCGCGGCCGGTAATTCGTGTCGAAGGCCACCTGCCCGCCCCTCTCCTGCACGGTGCGGCAGAGTTCCATCAGTTTTTCGCAGCCTTCGGTTCCGAGGATCGCCAGCGTGATGCCGCTGAAATAGATCCAGTCGAATTCCGCGAGCGCGGCGAGCATCCGGTCAGCCCCGGCGATCGCGAACAACTGCCGTGCCGCCGCACGGTCGCGCCAGTAGAGGAATTCGCGCTCGCCCTCTTCGTCCACCCGGATCATGTAGAGGCCCGGCAACGCGCCGGGCAGGCATTCGGTCAGGCCGGTGTTGATGCCTTCCGCCGCCCAGCCGTCCAGCATCTCGGCGCTGTAGGGATCGTCGCCCAGAATGGTGACGTAATGGACCAGCGCATCCGTGCCCGCCAGTTCGCGCGCCATGTAGACCGAGCTGTTCAGCGTGTCGCCGCCCCAGGTCCGGCGCATCGTGCCCGGGCCCGAGGCGGTATCCTCGAACAGTTCGATCATGCATTCGCCGATGCAGGCGATCCGTTTCATCACGCCACCGCCGGGCCCGCCGACCCTAACGCTCGACGCCGTTCAGCTTGCACAGCACATCGTAGATGCGCGGGCCGAAGGCGTCCTCGTCGCCGGCGACCCGGGCCAGCGTCACCATCTGGCGGGCATTTTCCGCCATCGACGCAATGGCCGGCAGCCCCTCCGCCATGCGGGTATAGTAGGTCAGGTCCTTGTGCATATTCCTGATGGTGAACTGGAAGGCCGTATCGTCGTCGTGGAGGTAATTCTGCGCCATGCGGCGGAACATCACACTGTCGCCGCCGCCGGCCGTAATCACCTTGTACAGAACCTCCTTGTCGACTCCGGCCTTGCGCGCAACCGCCATGGCCTCGTTGGCCAAAATCGCCGTGCCCAGGGCGAGGAAGTTGTTGATCAGCTTCACCGTGATGGCATCGCCGACCTCGCCGCAGCGGTTGAACTCGTCGGCGAAGCATTCGACAACCGGCTTCACCTCGTTGAACAGCGCCTCCTCGCCGCCATACATGACGGCCAGCTTGCCTTCCTCGGCCTGCACCGGCGTGCGGTTCAGCGGCATGTCCATGAAACGGCCGCCCTTTTCGGCGATCGCCTCGGCCACTTTACGGGTCGATTCCGGCACCGTGGTGGAGCAATCGACGACAACGGTGCCCGGCGTGATCCCGGCCAGAATGCCGTTCTCGCCGTAGACATTCGCCTCCACCTGCGGCGTGCCGGTCACACAGATGAAGATCAGGTCGCAGTCCTGGCCCAGTTCGGCGGCGTCCTTCGCCTCCTCCGCACCACGGCCGACCAGATCGTCCACCGGCTGGCGGTTCCGGTGGCCCAGGATTTTCAGCGGCCAGCCCTTCTCGACGATGTTCTTGGCCATGCCATGACCCATCAGGCCGACCCCGATGAAGCCGACCTTCATGTTCCTGTCCGTCATAACGTCTCTCTCGCTTCAGGTATCGGCGATGCAGAGCTGGTGCTGCTCGCCCAGCCCTTCGATGCCCAGGCTGACCCGGTCGCCCACCTTCAGGTAGGTCGGCGGCTTCTGGCCCAGGCCCACGCCCGGCGGCGTGCCGGTGGAGATGATATCGCCCGGCTGCATCGACATATACTGGCTGATGAAGCTGACCAGATAGGGCACATTGAAGATCATCGTCCGGGTGCTGCCATCCTGGTAGCGGTGGCCGTTGACCTCCAGCCACATGGCCAGGTTATGCGGGTCGGAGACGTCGTCCAGGGTAACCAGCCAGGGGCCGGTCGGGCCGAAGCTGTCGCAGGACTTGCCCTTGACCCACTGCCCGGTGCCTTCCAGCTGGAATTCGCGCTCGCTGACATCGTTGATGACGCAGAGCCCGGCCACATAGTCCAGGGCGTCAGCCTCGTCGACATATTTGGCGTGGCGCCCGATGACAATACCCAGTTCAACCTCCCAGTCGGTCTTGGTGGCGCCGCGGGGGATGATGATCGGATCGTTCGGCCCGCAGAGCGCGCTGGTCGCCTTCATGAACAGCACCGGCGTCTCCGGCGCCGGCATGCCGGACTCCTCGGCATGGTCGGAATAGTTCAGCCCGACGCAGATGAACTTGCCCGGCCGCGTGACGCAGGAGCCGATGCGCGGATCGCCATCAACCTTCGGCAGACTTTCCGGATCGATCATGCGCAACTGGTCCAGCGTCTCCATGGTCACCGTTTCGGGAGACAAATCGGCGATCTCGCCGCCCAGGTCGCGAATGCCACCGGCGTCGTCCAGCATGCCCGGGCGCTCGCGGCCCGGCTCTCCATAACGCAGTAATTTCATGTCCTCATCCTCCTCAAACTGTCATGCCGCCATCGATGACGACCCATTCGCCGGTCACGAAGCCGGACTCATCCGACGCCAGATAAAGCGCCAGGGCTGCGATTTCCTCTGCGGTGCCCAGACGCCCCATCGGCTGGCGCGCGATGAAGGCCTTGCGCGCGGCTGCCGGATCGTCGAAGGCGTTGATGCGATCCTGCAGCGAGGGCGTGTCCACCGTACCCGGGCAGATCGCGTTGCAGCGCACGCCCCTGTCGACGAAATCCTTCGCCACCGATTTGGTCAGCCCCAGCACCGCCGCCTTGGAGGTGCCGTAGACGAAACGGTTCGGCACACCGGCGATGGAGGACGCGACAGACGAGATATTGACGATCGAGCCGCCACCGCTCTCCAGCATGCCGGGCAGCGTAGCCCGGATCATGCGGTAGGCGCCGCGGACATTGATGTCGAAGCTGAAATCGTAGTCAGCCTCGTCGCATTCCAAGATGGTGCCGTGATGGACGAAGCCGGCGCAGTTCACCAGCACATCCAGGGCACCGGCCTCGGCCGCGACCGCCTTCACATTCCCGGCGTCGGTCACGTCCAGCCTGGCGGTCGCCACATTCGCCGCGCCGTCCATTTCGGACAGCACATCCATATTGATGTCGGTGGCAAGGACGCTGGCGCCCTCGGCGACGAACTTTTCCACGATGGCGCGGCCTATGCCCTGCGCGGCAGCGGTAACCAGCGCCCTCTTGCCTTCAAGTCTTCCTGTCATGGCGTCATACCGGCAAGGTGTAGGAGGTTTTCACGATCGTGTAGAACTCGCGCGCATAGCGCCCCTGCTCGCGCGGGCCGTAGCTGGAGCCTTTCCGCCCGCCGAACGGCACATGGTAATCCACGCCGGCGGTCGGCAGGTTCACCATGGTCATGCCGGCTTCGGAATTGCGCTTGAAGTCGCTGGCATATTTCAAAGAGCTCGTGCAGATGCCGGCCGACAGGCCGAAAGCCGTGTCGTTGGCGGTGGCAAGGGCCTCGTCGTAATCCTTGACCCGGATCACGGTGGCCACCGGCCCGAAGATTTCCTCGCGATTGACCCGCATGTCGTTGCTGGTTTCGGTCAGCAGCGCCGGCGCCAGATAGAAGCCCTCGGCATCGCGGTTCAGCCGCTCGCCGCCGCAGGCCAGCTTCGCGCCTTCCTTCACGCCGATATCGACATAAGACAGGTCCTGGTCGAGCTGGCTCTGATCCACCACGGGTCCGATCTGGGTTCCGGCCTTGCGAGCATCGTCCACATTCAGCGCCTTCAGCGCCTCTTCCATGGCGCCGACGAAGCGGTCATGGATGCCTTCAGTCACGATCAGGCGAGACGAGGCGGTGCAGCGCTGGCCAGTAGAATAGAAGGCGCCCTGCACCGCGCAATTGACCGCGGTATCCAGGTCCGCATCGTCCAGCACGATCAACGGGTTCTTGCCCCCCATCTCCATCTGCACGCGGGCCAGCCGCTCGACCGCCTTTGAGGCAATGGTCCGGCCGGTCTCAACCGAGCCGGTGAAGGTGATGGCATCCACGTCACGGGAAGCCAGGATCGCCTCGCCAACCACCGAGCCACGGCCCATCACCAGGTTGAAGACGCCTTCAGGAATGCCGGCACGGGCGATGATATCGGCCAGCGCCCAGGCACAGCCCGGCACCAGGTCAGCCGGCTTGAACACCACGCAGTTGCCATAGGCCAGGGCCGGCGCGATCTTCCAAGCCGGAATGGCGATCGGGAAGTTCCAAGGCGTAATCATACCGACCACGCCGACCGGCTCGCGGGTGATCTCGACATCGACGCCGGGACGGACGGAGGGCAGCTTCTCGCCCTCGGGGCGCAGCACCTCGCCGGCAAAGAACTTGAAAATCTGCCCGGCGCGGGCGGCCTCGCCGATGCCTTCCGGCAGGGTTTTGCCTTCCTCACGGGCCAGCAGGTCGCCCAGTTCCTCCTTGCGGGCCAGGATCTCGTTGCCGATCGTCTCCAGCATGTCGGAACGGGCCTGGATACTGCCGCGCGACCAGGCCGGGAAGGCAGCGCGCGCGGCTGCGATGGCCTGCTGCGCCTGGGCGGCGTCGGCACGGGCATATTCTCCAACCACATCCGACAGGTCCGACGGGTTGAGGTTCCGGTTGACGTCGGCGCCCTCGAGCCACTGACCGCCGATCAGGTTTTTGTAAATACTCATGAAAATAGTCCTTCTGACTTCAGATAAGCTTGCGGGCCGCCAGGTTGCGCATCAGCGCCCCGGTCCCGAATGTCCAGGGGGCGGCCTTGTCGGATGTCGTTACGCGGTTGACCAGCGAACCCAGCCGGGGCGAAGCAATGGTTACAATATCACCGACATGGTGTGTGAAGCCCATGCCCGGCGCGCCGCGGTCCTTGGTCGGCGCGAACATAGTGCCGGTGAACAGCGCAACACCGTCCGGATACTGGTGGTTCTTGCCGATGGTCTGGCCGACCAGATCCAGCGGGTCGCGGCTGATCTCGGCCATCGAACTGCTGCCGTCCATGGTGAAACCGTCCTCGCCCTCAACGGTCAGCGAAACCTCGCAATTCCGCACGTCGTCGATGTCGAAATGCTCGTCGAACAGGCGGATAAAGGGGCCGACGGCGCAGGAGGCGTTGTTGTCCTTCGCCCTGCCCAGCAGCAGCGCGCTACGCCCCTCGAAATCGCGGAGGTTCACGTCGTTACCCAGCGCAACGCCCACGGTATTCCCGCTCGCGTTCGCGATCATCACTGTCTCGGGCTCCGGGTTGTTCCAGGTCGAATCGGGATGCAGCCCGACCTCTGCGCCAATGCCGACCGCCGACATAGGCTGGGCCTTGCTGAATACCTCGGCATAGGGGCCGATGCCGACCTCGAGATATTGCGACCAGAGTCCGCGCTCGATCAGCATCTGTTTCAGGCGCTCGGCCTCTTCCGAGCCCGGCTTAACCTTGGCCAGGTCGCCGCCGATTTCCCGCAGGATCTTTTCTCGCGCCGCCTCTGCGCCCGCGGGGTCCCCCTTGGTGTGCTCTTCGATGACGCGTTCCAGCGTCGAGCCCACAAAGGTCACGCCCGCCGCCTTCAAAGCCTGCAGATCGACCGGCGCCAGGAAATAAGGTAGATCCGGATTCAGGGCATCCGCATGGCTGTTTTCAAGGATTTCCTCTAAGGCGCCGATTCGCTCGCCCTCATGAGCCCACAGCGCGCCCGCCGGATCCTCGAAATTCATCAGTTCCG
>JBFFGY010000114.1:0-8023 GCA_041557215.1 Alphaproteobacteria bacterium | reverse complement strand
GGGCTCGCCGAGGCGGCACAGCGCATTGGCGAGGTGGTTACGCTGATCAATGACATCGCGGGTCAGCCCAACCTGCTTGCGCTCAATGCGACCATCGAGGCCGCGCGCGCCGGCGAGGCCGGCAAAGGCTTCGCCGTCGTTGCCCAGGAGGTCAAGAATCTCGCCAACCAGACCGCGAAGGCGACCGAGGAAATCTCGAGCCAGATTACCGCGATCCAGGAAGAGACGACCGATGCCGTCGGAGCCATCCAGCGGATTCAGCAGATCATTACCGAAATCAACGATATCTCGACGACCATTGCATCCGCTGTCGAGGAGCAGGGCGTCGCGACTCGGGAAATCGGCCGCAATGTCCAGGAAACGGCCAGCGGTACGCAGCAGGTTACGGAAAATATCGTTGCGGTCAGCCAGGCGGCGCGCGATACCGGCGCCGCATCCACCCAGATCCTGTCATCCTCGCAGGATCTGGCGCGCCAGACTGAGGATCTGCGTTCAAGGATCGACAGGTTTGCCGAAAGAGTACGGGCGATCTGAGGAAAAATGGGGAAAACGGGGCGCTGCCATCTTGACGGCGCCCCCCCTCCTGCACTAAATAGGCGCGCCTGCCGGGCGAGGGTTTCGCCCGGCTACAGTTATTTATTGCCAAGGATACAAGATCATGGCTCGACGTTGCATCATCACGGGCAAGGGCGTTCAGACCGGCAACAATGTCAGTCACGCCAACAACAGGACCCGCCGCCGCTATCTGCCGAACCTGCAGAAGGTATCGCTGGAGAGCGAGACGCTCGGCGAAAACGTCCGGATGCGCATCACCACTGCCGCGCTGCGCACCATCGAAAAGAATGGTGGGCTGGACGCCTGGCTGCTTGGCACGTCCAGTGCCAAGCTGTCGGACGAAGCGCGCAGGCTGAAGCGGCGCATCGAGAAAAAGGCCGCCGCCGCGGCCTGACCTTCTCACGGCACAGCCCGTACAGCGAGAAGCCCGCGATTTCGCGGGCTTTTTTGCGTCCGATATAGTGTTGCCGTACATAAAATATTAGAGATTTCACGGGCATTGTTGCTGGCAGTGTAACGTGAATCGGGGGCGGTGACACCGTGGACAAGGTCAAGGCCGAGATTAATGCCAGTCTGGCGGAGGCCTGGGGCGTTGAGGACGACGCGAACAAGCCTTCCGATGTCTGGCCCTATAGCCTGGACTTCTGGGGTGTCGCGGGGGGCTGGACCCTGTACCGGTTCAGCGACGGCCAGGTTGCGCGATATGCCGGATTCGATCCGGCGGTAGGGGTCATTTCCGGCGCCATCGCGGACCTGAGAATCGAGGACCTGGCGGATGAGTTCCGAGGGGGTGACTGGCTGTACCAACGTTCTCCGGTGGAACTAGACGAGGACGTCGAGGGCGTGGATGGGGAAATTCCACCGCGGGACGAGCGTCTCGCGGCGGTTGAGGCGTTGGCCGGCGATGCCTTGGGCAAAGATACGGACTATACGATCCTGCGCGCTTATTACCTGCAAGCGACCAATGGCCATGTCGCCCTGGTTCGCCCGCATGGCAGCCGGTGCGAGGCGACGGTCGTGGGTACCGGCATGAATCCCATAGCAATCGGCTACCAGAAAGCAGCGCCCGATCGGCGCATTTGCATCGCGATAGCGCGCAGACTGCCAGTATGACATCTATTTGATAAGGCTGCGGCTGGCGTTGTTTACAGGGGCACGGTAATATTCACCAACGGTTTGGCGGCGAATCGTGAGGCGGGTATGTTTGCGAGACGGGATATTCTGAAAGGGGTGGCCAGGACATCGCTGGCAGGTCTGCCCTTGGCTGCAATCCTTTCGGATCCGGAACTTTCCCGCGCCGCCGCCGCAGGTTTGCACGAATACACCATCAACACGCCCGCGGGACGCCGGGTCAGCGGCGCGCTGGCCATGCCGCTGGGCGTGCCCGCGCCGACGGTGCTCCTTATTCATGAATGGTGGGGCCTGAACGACCAGATCAGGGCGGTAACGGCCGAATTCGGCCGGCTGGGCTATCTGGCGGTCGCGGTGGATCTGATGGGCGGCAAGGTGGCCACCACGCCCGACGCGGCAAGGGCGCTGACCGGCGCAATGGCGTCGGAGGACGCGTCGGATACGCTGGCCGGCTGGATTGAATGGCTGCGCGTGCATGACGCATCGAACCGCAAGATCGGAACTATAGGCTGGTGTTTCGGCGGCGGCTGGTCTCTGGCGGCCTCCATTGCGTCGCCGGTGGAAGCCACTGTCGTCTATTATGGTCGCGTAAACCGGAAGGCGGACGAGCTTGCCCGCCTGAAGGGGCCGGTGCTGGGGCATTTCGCGACCCAGGACAAATTCATCGACAAGCCAATGGTTTCCGCCTGGGAAGCGGAAATGGACAAGGCCGGCAAGAGCTATACAAATCACTGGTACGATGCCGACCATGCCTTCGCCAATCCGACAAGTGCGCGCTATGATGAGGCGAATGCGAGGCTGGCCTGGGAGCGCAGCCTGAAGTTTTTCGAGGCCAATCTGTGATGGACCGGAAAAGAAGATGCTGAAACGGATACTGCTTCTTTGCGTGGCGCTGGGTGGCGCGGCCGGAGGGTCGCAAGCCCCCGAATTCACACAGCAATATCTCCAACGCCTGGGCGGTTGGGTGGATTCATACCAGGACCGAGTTACGCGGCTGGACGCGCGCGCCAAGCAGTTCAATATGACCCGCGAGGACTACATCGCCGCCCTCAAGGCTAGCACGGATCCCAAGGTCCGGAGCGAGGCGGCGAATATCGCCAGCTGGCCGGTTTACCTGAAACGTTACACAGAAATGCAGCAGATTCTGCAGAACGGTCCGGTCTGGATGCAGCCTGTCAGGCTGGCCCAGGGTTACAGCGATCCGGCCTTCAAACCCATCGTGATGGCGACCTGGAAGGAATATAAATTCGGGACGCAGTTCACGACCTCTGGCGCCATGTTCGCCGGCGCCGGCTTTGTCCTTGGGTGGCTGGCTACCGGCGTTGGACTGGGAATCGCGATGGCGCCGATCAACATTGTCCGCCGCCGGCGAGAAAAGCCAAAAAACCTGCCCAATCTTGTGAGCCACAAGATCGAACCCATATTGGCATCGGCGGAAGCCGAGGAAACGGACAAGGCCTGAATCAGCGCCGTCCCATTGCCGCGATCTTGCGGGCAGGCCCGCCCCGGCGCGCGCGGGCATCCTCGTCGAACAGTTCGGTCAGCTTTTCCATCATCGTGCCGCCAAGCTGTTCCACATCCATGATGGTCACGGCCCTGCGGTAGTAGCGCGTGACGTCATGGCCGATGCCGATTGCCACCAGCTCGACCGGCGAGCGGGTCTCGATATAGTCGATCACGTCGCGCAGATGGCGTTCCAGATAGTTGCCGGCATTGACCGACAGCGTTGAATCGTCCACCGGCGCACCGTCAGAGATCACCATCAGGATGCGGCGCTGTTCGGTACGGCCGATCAGCCTGTTATGGGCCCACATCAGGGCTTCGCCGTCTATATTCTCCTTCAGCAGCCCTTCGCGCAGCATCAGCCCCAGATTCCGGCGGGCGCGGCGCAGCGGCTCGTCGGCGGTCTTGTAGACGATGTGGCGCAGATCGTTGAGGCGCCCCGGATTGCCGGGCTTGCCGTCGGCGATCCATTGCTCGCGTGACTGGCCGCCCTTCCAGGCCCTTGTCGTGAAGCCGAGGATTTCCACCTTGACGCCACAGCGTTCCAGCGTGCGCGCAAGGATGTCGGCGCTCATCGCCGCGATGGCGATGGGCCGGCCGCGCATCGAGCCTGAATTGTCCAGCAGCAGCGTCACCACCGTGTCGCGGAATTCGGTGTCGTTCTCCTGCTTGAAGCTGAGCGGGGTCAGCGGATTGGTGACGATACGATCCAGCCGTGCGGTATCCAACAGTCCCTCTTCGAGATTGAAGTCCCAGGACCGCGTCTGCTTGGCCAGCAGGCGGCGCTGCAGCCGGTTGGCCAGCTTGCCGATCATGCCCTGCAGATGGCTGAGCTGCTGGTCCAGCATATGCCGCAGCCGGGTCAGTTCCTCCGGGTCGCACAGATCGTCCGCCACGACGATCTCGTCGAAAGTGTCGGTGTAGACCTTGTAGAACGGTTCCTTGGGCAGGTTCGACAGGTCGCTTTCCTGGCGCTTCATGCCGGGCTCGCCGGGGGTCTCGCCGCCCGGCGCGGTCATTGCCTCGCCGTCGCCGGCCTCACCCGATTCCTGCATTTCCATGTCGCCGGTATCGGCCGCCAGGCTGTCCGACAGCGCCTGCTCCAGCTTGCCCGAACCTTCAACCTCATCGGACGCGGACTCGGGACCGTCCTCCTGGTCCTCGCCGGATTCCTCATCCGATTCTTCGCCGCCTTCGGCCTGGTCCTCTTCGCCGAGATCGATATCCATTTCGGCAATCAGGTGCCGGACCGCCTCGCAATATTCCGCCTGGTCCGCGGCATGGCGGTTCAAATTGGCCAGCGCCTGCTTGACCCGGGCGCTAAGTTTTGGCTGCCATTGTTCCCAGGCTTTTTGTGCCGACGGTGGCGGCGGCGCGCCGGTCAGCGCCTGGCGGGCCATTAGCCGCACGATCTCCGGCATGGTTGCCTCGGTGGTATCCTCGATCAGGCCGAAACCCTCGCGCTGGTACCGATGTTCCAGCGCAGCTGTCAGGTTCTCGGCGACACCGGCCATCTTGCGCGCGCCTAGCGCCTCGACCCGCGCCTGTTCAAGCGCATCGTAGAGGACCGGGGCAACGTCGCCCGTGGGGCGGCGTTTCGCATGCAGGGCCGGATCGTGCAGGCGCAGCTTCAGGGCTGCCGCGTCGGACTCGCCCCGTACATGGGAGACCTCCTCGACCGGCAGGTCGCGGCCGGGCAGGGGCACACGGATGCGCGGGCCCTCGGCACCCTTGTTGCTTTCGGTGCCATAGGTCAGGTCGGCGTCCGGGTGACCGCTGATGGCGCGGAACGCCGCGGCATTCGCCCGCTTGAAGACCTCGATCGGTGAGTCCTGATCGGCCATTGGGTTCGGTTCAGACCAGGGTTGCCTTGACCCCCGATTCGGGAATCTCTGTGCCGAAGCAGCGCTGGTAATATTCGGCGACCACCGGGCGCTCCAGCTCATCGCACTTGTTCAGGAAGGTCACCCGGAAGGCAAAGGCGACATCATTGAACAGTTCGGCATTCTCGGCCCAGGTAATGACGGTCCGCGGCGACATGACGGTCGAGATGTCGCCGTTGATGAAGCCGGCGCGCGTCAGGTCGGCCAGCGTTACCATGGCGGCGATCCTCTTGCGGCCCTCGTCGTTATCGTATCCGGGAACCTTGGACAGCACGATGCGGTGCTCTTCTTCTTCGGGCAGATAGTTCAACGTGGTGACGATGTTCCAGCGGTCCATCTGCGCCTGGTTGATCTGCTGGGTGCCGTGATAGAGACCCGTCGTGTCGCCCAGCCCCACCGTGTTTGTGGTGGAGAACAGGCGGAACCATGGGTGCGGGCGGATTACCCGGCTCTGGTCCAGTAGGGTCAGCTTGCCCTCGACCTCCAGGATGCGCTGGATCACGAACATCACGTCCGGACGGCCGGCATCGTATTCGTCGAAGCAGAGCGCGCACGGATTCTGCAGCGCCCAGGGCAGGATGCCCTCGCGGAACACGGTGACCTGCTGGCCTTCGCGCAGCACGATGGCATCCTTGCCGATCAGGTCGATTCGGCTGATATGGCTGTCCAGATTGACGCGCACGCAGGGCCAGTTGAGGCGTGAGGCGACCTGCTCCACATGGGTAGACTTGCCGGTGCCGTGATAGCCCTGGATCATGACGCGGCGGTTGTAGGCGAAGCCGGCCAGGATAGCGAGCGTGGTATCGTGGTCGAACACATAGGCCTCGTCCTGCTCGGGCACATAGTCCGACCCGTGCGAGAAGGCCGGCACCTCCATGTCGGAATCGATGCCGAACGTCTGGCGGACGGACAGCTTGATGTCCGGCGCTTCAAGGTCGTGGGCGCGTTGTATCGTATGGTCCTGCGTGTTCGTCATCGACAATCTTCCATATCGTATCTCGGTGAAACCGGGCGCGGCTCCGGTGCGGGCGGTGCGTCAGGCGGCCAGAGCCTTCTTCAGTGTGGAATAGGCCTGGTTGATTTCCTTCAGGCGTTCCTCGGCCAGTTTGTCGCCACCATTCGCGTCCGGATGATGCTGTTTGACAAGTTCCTTATATCTGGCCTTCAACAGGGTCAAGTTCAACGGAGCCTCGATATCCATGATATCCATGGCCTTGGCTTCCGGACTGGAGGGATGGAAGCCCGCGGCACGCGCTTGGCCGTTGCGCCGAACCTGCGCCTCGCTCTCGTGGTCGTCATCGAAAAAACCGAACCCGTCACGGATCGACGTGGTGCTGCGCGCGTAGCGCCGGAAACCGGCTGCCCGCGCCCCCAGCGGCCAGGTGGGGCGCTGCCATGTGGTATCGCGCCGGGTGTCGGCCTCCACCTCGTCCTGCGACATGCCTGCGTAATAGTTCCAGGCCTTGTTGTATTCGCGCACATGGTCGAGGCAGAACCAGTAATATTCGTTCAGCCGGTCGCGCCCCTTGGGTGCACGAAATTCCCCGGCTTCGGCGCACTCGGGATGATCGCAAGGGCGAACCGGCGCTTCCTTGCGCCCGGGCTCGTATATGCGCTGCGTTCTGCTCATCGGCCGATTATCCTACTCGCCGCCGCCCCTTTCAAGCGCCCGCGGGTTGACGAAATGGCCCCCGTTGCCGATATCGGACGTAGCCGACAGCAACACCAATCCCCGGGGGATCCTTATCCAATGACTATAGCGGAAAGAATTAAACAAAAACTGACCGACGCACTCTCGCCCTCGCTGTTAGAAGTGATGGACGAGTCGGAAAAACACAAGGGCCACGGCGGATATCGTGAAGGCGGCGAGACCCACTTCCATGTCACCGTGGTGTCGCCCGAGTTCGAAGGCAAGTCCCGCGTCGACCGCCAGCGCATGGTCTATGCCCTGTTGGCGGAAGAAATGGCCGAGCGGGTGCATGCGCTGGCCCTGACGACGAAGGCGCCTTCGGAAGCTTGATCATTCTAATGCCCGCGCTCCGTTCCCCAGACGAGGACGTGTAGCTGGGGCAGGATAGTGGCCTGGTACCAGCCGTCTTCTGCGGCGTGGTCGACCAGCCAGCGATATTGCTCCATCAGTCTTGCCTGTAGCTCGGCGCCAGACAGCGCCCCGTCCGCCGGTTCCGGGTAGGCCGGGTTACCGACCTGCAGATAGACCGGCAGGTCCGGGTGGCGGGCGGCGGCGGCTTTCGCGAATTGGTAATCGGCCTCGTCGAAAATCGCTACTTTGAGCGCGGTTCGCGCCCCGTCAGCGGCCTCGACGCAGGCGTCGAACTTGTCCCAGTCGATGGATTCGCCGGAGGAGGGTGGCTTGGGGCTGAGGAACAGCCAGTCCAGCCTGGCGAACCAGTCGCGGGAAATCGATGCCTGGGTCTCCAGCGCGAAGGTAAAGCCCCGCTCGTGGCCCAGATCGATCAGCGGCCCCAGCTTCTGCATCGCGGGGTTGCCGCCGGACAGGGTCACCAGGATGGGCCGTCCGCCCGTCAGTTCGGAAACCTCTGCCAGGACAGCCTCGGCGTCCATTGCCCGCCACTCATCCTTATGTTCCGGCAGCACGGCATAGAGCGTATCGCACCAGCTGCAGCGATAATCGCAGCCGCCCGTACGCACAAAAGCCGTCGGCTTGCCAATCAGCGGCCCTTCGCCCTGGACCGTGGGCCCGAAGATTTCGGAAACCCTGATCACGGCATCGGCTCGCCCGTGCCGCCGCGGAATTCTGGGTTCACATAGTCGGCATAGCAGTTGGGCGTTTCCCAGACCCGGACCCGCGACAGCAGGGCAACGCCGTCGCTGCGCGCCCGCACCGGTTCGGCTAGGCGCCAGAACCAGTGCGCCGCCAGGCATTCTGCGGTCGGCTGATGGGCGATGATGTAGAGTTTGTTGGAAAGCCG
>JBFFGY010000113.1:0-8048 GCA_041557215.1 Alphaproteobacteria bacterium | reverse complement strand
TGGGCGGGCACCGTGAACAATGCCGCCACAATGGCCAGTGTAACAGTGATCGTTTTGAACATGACCAGTCTTCTTCTCGCCTACTGCGTTTCCAGGAACAGTTCGAAAATCTGGGTCTCGAGCCAGTCCGCTCGTTCTTGGGCAATGGTGTTCAACAACCTGTTTTCCGGCGTCGCCTCGGGATCGAGGGCGCGTGCCCTGGCCAGCATGTCGCGAAATTCGCCGACATCCTGGTCGGCCACGGAAACCGATTCGGCCAGGGCCAGATAGACCGAGGCGCGCTCCCCTTCAGACAGTTCCAGGGCGCGCCGGTAATGGGTGCGCGCCGCCTCGCGGCTGCCGCCCGGGCGGCCAGCCTCGTAAGACACGAAGAATTCATGCGCCGAGCCGCGCCCATAGGTGTCGTCCAGTTCCAGGACCCTGCCGACCACCGCGCCGGCGCGCGGCAATTCCTGCACCAGCACCAGATTGTCCTTGGCGGTGCTCAGCGCCCCGGCCCAGGACGCCCCGGCCCAATAGAGCAGGCCGGCATCGCCCGAATCGGTCGCAGCCAGCGCCGCCGCCAGATCGGTTTTCAGACCGTCAGTGAAACCCGGATATCGCGTTTCCAGCCCATGCAGCGCATAGTCGCGGCCGCGCAGGAACAGTCGGCTGGACCGCGCACGCAGCTTGCGGGCCCTCGGCAGGTCGTCTTCCGCGGCGCGGTCAGCCTCTTCCTTCAGCAAAAAAGCATAGGCAGCAAAGCCTTGCGCCGTCGCCTGCAGCAGCCCGCGATGGTCGGGAGAAACCTCCAGCAGGCTCTCGTTCATTTTCAAGCCAAAGGGGATGGCCTCCTTGACCAGTTCGGGGTCGTTGTCGGACATCCAGACCCCGCCGCCATCCGACAGCGCGTTGCCGATCGAATTTACCGCCACCTTTTTGATGGAGCAGCCCGACGCCAGCATGGCCAGCGCAATAAGTACCAGAACCCGTTTCATCTTTCGGCCCGGGCGCGATAGCGCGCCCCCCTTATGTTGGCACCCTCGGCGAGGGCATCAATATGCGATTACGGGTAAAACTATCGGCGCCGGGTTATGGAAAGGGGAAGACAACCGGATTTCCGGCCTTGGGACAGCAAAGAAAACGGGCCGCCCCGATAGGGGACGGCCCGCGTTGTTTCGTCTTGCAGAATAGATGTCAGTCAGCGGAGGCCCGCTGTTGCCGGTATTCGTCGCGCAGGCCCACGACCCGCGCAACCAATTCCGGGGAAACCGCCGACTTGGTGTAGACAGCCCAAGACTCACGCGCGCTCGTTTCCCAGGCTGCCGCCTGTTCTTCCGTCATGTTGTGGACGGTCAGGCCATGCTCCTGCATGACGCGGATCGCTTCGGACTCGAAATTGCGGATCTTGTCGCGCGAATTGTCGCCGGCCTCCACCGCCGCCGCAACCACATCACCGCGGATTTCCGGCCGGATCTTGTTCCAGGTCTTCATCGTCACCACGGTCGCGCCGATCTGTTTCAGTACCGGAAGTTCGGTCATGTTGTTGGCGATACCGAACCACTGGTAGGACAGAGAGGCGACCGGCGGAGAATAGACCGCGTCGATCATGCCGGACTGCAGGCCGCTGAAGATTTCCGGCACCGGCAACGATACGGTCTTGAAGCCTTGCATCGCGTAGCCTTCCGCCAGTTCGGAATCGCCGGCCCAGGTGAAAAGTTTCTGTTTGCGAAGATCGTCCATGACGACCACCGGATCGCGGCTGAACAGGCGCACCCAGCCGATATCGCCCCAGTTCAGGATCTTGTAGCCGCGCTCCTCGAAGATCGCCTCGAATTCGGCGCTCATCTTGTTGCGCACATAGTCCAGCTCGGCATCGGACTTGAACATCATCGGCAGTTGCAGCGCCAGGATTTCCGGCGCGATCTTGCTAAGCCCCTCGGAGGTCAGCACGGCGCCCTGGAGCTGGCCGATCTGCATCTTGCGGACCATGTCGCCCTCGTCGCCGATCGACCCACCGGGATAGATGCGGACCTTGATCTTGCCGCCCGAGGCATTACCCCAATCGGCCACCATATCCTGCAGATTTTCGAACCAGGGCGATCCCTTGGGCGCAAGCGTGCCCAATTTGATGGTCTGTGCAGATGCCGTGCCGCCGACCGCCAGAAAGGCCAGACCGGCAACAGCCGAAACGATCCAAGTTTTCATAAGTCTTTCTAAACCCATATATTTCAACTAGACCCCGCCCGAAGCGGGCATTCACTCCGCCACCAGGAACAGTTCGGGGATCTGCCCCTCGAGCCATTCCGCCCGCTCCTGCGCAACGATGTTGAGCAGCCGGTCGTTCGGCTCCTCGTCGACATCGACCGCGCGGGCCGACTGCAACATTAAACGAAATTCGTTAGCATCTTGTTCCCCGACCGAAACGCCCTCGGCCAGCGCCAGATACACCGAGGCCCGCTTGCCGCCGGACAGTTCCAGCGCACGCTCGTAATGTTTCCGCGCTGCATCTACGCTGCCGCCGGGCCGGGCAGCTTCAAATGACACCATGAATTCGTGGGCCGAACCCTTGTTGAAGTCCTCGTCCACCTCCAGCACGCGCTGCACCAGCGCGCCCGCGGTGGGGAATTCGGCCACCAGTTCCAGATTGTCCGTATCCGCGCCCAGCGCCCCCGCCCAGCCAGCCCCGGCCAGGTAAAGGAATGGGGCATCCTCCGCATCGGTCTGCGCCAGGGCTGCATCGCGGTCGGCCTTCAGCCCTTCGACGAACCCCGGATAGCGTTGCTCCAGCGCCTGCAAGGCATAATCGCGTCCGCGGATGAACAGTTTGCTGGACCGGGCTTTCAGCGCGCGGGCCGCCTCCAGATCGTCTTCCTCCACCCGATCCGCCTCTTCCTTGATCAGCAGGGCGTAGGCCAGAAAGCCGGTCGCCGTCGCCTCAAGCAGCCCCTTATGTTCGGGCGAGACCTCCAGCAGGCTTTCATTGGTCTTCAGCCCGAAGGGCAACGCCTCCTTGATGAGCTGCGGATCTTCGTCCGACGACCACACGCCGCCGCCGCCGCTGATGGCATCGCCTGCATAATTGACCACTGTCTGCTTGATCGAACATCCGCCCAGCAGCAGCGCCGCGAGGGCGAGAATCGCGATTGATCTCATTTATGCGCCGGCGCCCTGGGCGCCCTCCTCAGTCGTTTCGGCGATCAGGCCTCGATCCGGGGTCCCCCATTGCCCGGCGAAGCCTGCGATATAGTGCGTAATCGCCATTTTTACACCCCTCAATATTGATAATCGGTGAATATATGAACGTTGTTCATTTTATATTCTCAACATCAAAAATATTCCAATGATCCCGGACACCAAGGGAACATACGGATTTCCTGCCCATCTTCGCTTCCATCCTTCGGCCGGGTCGTCGCGCGCACCTCTCCACTCCTGCTGCGTCAATTCACCACATATTCCGGGGATATTTTCTAGTTGCAAATCATTCTCATTTGCGACAAAGATAGAATAACCTTAGATGGAGTACCGATATGTTTCGCAGCGAGTTCACGGGCCCTATCATTGACGGCGACAGCTTCGCCTCCGTAAAGCTTGGTCGGGGCACCAAGGGGCTTAAGGGCACGGTCCTTCAGGTAGGCGCTGCGGACATCCATGCCGACGACGAGGTCGCCGCCGAGCTGGAACGTCGGTTGTTGGAGATAGGGTTCGTCGAAGGGGCGTCGGTAGAGATCGTCCATGAAGGTTTCATCCGCCGGGACCCGATCGCGGTGAAGCTGGACGATATGCGGGTCGCGCTGCGACGCCGGGATGCGGAAGCCATCCTGGTTCGGGTCGCGGACATGGAAGGCGGCGCAACCTGACCATGTCCAATACATTGGCCATCCCCTCGCGCATCGCGCTCGTCGGCAATCCTAACTGCGGAAAAACAGCACTTTTCAACGCCCTTACCGGCAGCCGCCAGAAGGTAGGGAACTATCCCGGCGTCACCGTCGAGCGCAAAGTCGGAAGCTTTACCACACCCGCCGGCAACAAGGTCCATGTGCTGGATCTGCCCGGCACATACAGCCTTCGGGCGCGCAGCGCGGACGAAGCGGTAACGCGGGACGTGGTGTTGGGTCAGCAGCAGGGCGAGGAGGCCCCGGACCTGCTGGTTTGCGTGGCAGACGCCACAAATCTGCGGTTGGTGCTGCGCCTGGTGATGGAACTGAAACAGGTCGGCCGTCCGGTCCTGCTTGCGCTGAACATGTTCGACATCGCCCGACATCGCGGAATCGGCATCGACACCGAAAAGCTGGCGCGCGCTCGATGTGCCGGTCGTCACCGCCATCGCCGTGCGCCGCGGCGGCATTGACGACCTGCTCGACCGGATCGACCGGATGGCCGCGGAAGGGATTCCACACGCCACACCCGTCACCTGGCGGGAGCCGACAAGTTCGGAAATCAGCGCCGCCCACCGCCAGGTAGAACGCATCATCGCCGATTGCGTACAGCCGCCGGCCCGGCCCGACACATGGACGGCGCGAATCGACCATGTGTTGCTCCACCCCCTATCCGGCATCCCCATTCTCCTCGCCATCCTCTTCGTGATCTTCCAGGCCGTGTTCGCCTGGGCCGGCCCGGCGACGGACCTGATCGGCGGCGCCTTCGAATCGCTGGCCGCGCTCGTGACTGCGGCCATGCCCGACAGCATGTTTCGCAGCCTGCTGACCGACGGGCTGATTTCAGGCATCGGCAGCGTGCTGGTCTTCCTGCCGCAGATCATGATCCTGTTCTTCTTCATCATCCTGCTGGAAGACCTGGGATATATGCCGCGCGCCGCCTTCCTGATGGACCGCATCATGGGTTATGCGGGGCTGCATGGCCGGGCCTTCATCCCGTTGCTGTCCAGTTTCGCCTGCGCGATCCCGGGCATCATGGCGACCCGGGTGATCGATGGCCGCCGCGACCGGCTTGCTACCATCCTGATCGCCCCGCTGATGACCTGTTCGGCGCGCATTCCCGTCTATACGCTGCTGATCTCAGCATTCGTGCCGCGCCAGCAGGTGGCCGGCGTCGTCAATCTTCAAGGCCTGGTGATGTTCGGCCTTTACGCGGCGGGAATCCTGAGCGCCTTTATTGTGGCGATCGTGCTGCGGCGGCTGATCTGTCGCTGCGAATCGGACCATTTCATCATGGAACTGCCGGCCTACAAGCTGCCCGACCCCAAGAACGTGGTGATGGGCGTGCTGCAGCGGGCCAAGCTCTTCCTGCGGCGCGCCGGCACCATCATCCTCTCGGCGATGCTTCTGGTCTGGTTCCTCAGTTCGGTGCCGGGCGCGCCGGAAGGCGCCACCGAACCCGCCATCCATTACAGCTTCGCCGCCATGATCGGCAAGACGCTGGAGCCGCTGCTGGCGCCGGTCGGCTTCACCTGGGAGATCGCGCTGGTGCTGGTCGTCGGCGTGGCGGCGCGCGAAGTGGCGGTGGCCGGGCTGGGCACCGTCTACGCCATTGCCGGCGGAGCGGAGGCAACCGGCACCCTGGCCCACGCGCTGTCGGTGAACTGGTCGCTGGGCACCGCGCTCGCCATGCTGGTCTGGTATATCTTCGCGCCGCAATGCGTCTCCACCCTCGCGGTGGTGCGCCGCGAGACAAACTCCTGGCGCTGGCCGGTGATACAGTTCGCCTACATGTTCACCCTGGCCTACATTGCCGCCTTTATCACCTACCGGGTCGCGACGGGACTCGGCGGCTAATTTCCTCTCCCTTCGCGAGGCCAGTTCCGCATCATGGCGAGGATCGCGGCCGGGGCGGCGGCGGCGGAGAGGTGTTTTACCGTATGGCCGCTGACCGCGCCGCCGGTCAGCGCGAAGACGCCATGGTCGTAATATTCGAACAGCTTGGCCAGCGCATAAAAACACAGCGCCGCAAACAGATAGCGGGCTCGAACATGCCGCCCTTCCCGGAACAGATACAGCACCAGAGGAATCAGTACGACAGGCCAGAACTGCACCAGCGCGTAGGCGCGCAGATCGCCAACGCCTCGGATTTCGCCATAATCCCACCAGACAACGCTGACTGCGCCAACGGCCATCAGCATATTGAGCCCCCGGCAGGCGACCCAACCGCGCGAGATCCGGTCGGACAGCACGGCCGCAACCAGTGCCATGAAGGCGGCTGTCATCGGCAGCCGGTCCCAGAACAGGGTTGAATTGTTGGGATCCAGGTGGTACCAGGCCGAACCCGGCCCGACCGCCGCCACCCCGATGAAGAAATAGACGAAGGGCAAGGGGTCGCCCTCGCCCATCGAAGGCACCCCGAACCAGCCGCGCCACAATGCCCCCAGCCCGGCAATCCCGACGATTGTAAAGGGCAGGTTCGACATGACATCGCCGAAATTCGGAATGCCGAGCGAGGCCCGCCCGTCGGCGAACCCGTGATAGGCCGTGTCCTGCGGGATCGGCGGCGCAAGCAGAAACGCGCCCGCGACAGCCAGTCCGGTGATACCCCACAGAAAGGCTATGCGCTTGCCTCGCGTCATCGGCCCTTCCCGGCCAAGGCTGTCACGAGGATCATTCGCGTTCCGTTATTCATGACGCCGATCATAGATGATTCGGCATGCATGCGACATTGCCCGCAACGCCCCTCGCCGGCGCATTACGATGGACCGCGTTTTCAATCGCCCAGTTCGGCTTTTCCGCTTGCCCGACGCCAGGCAGTTCGCCAGTCTTGCGCCATGACGGAACAGAAGAATGACCTGACGATCATCCGCCCGGCGGGCGTGAAAGATGCTGCGGCGGTTGCGGCAATCCATTGCGATAGCTGGCGATCGGCCTATCGCGGAATCCTGCCGGATGACTATCTGGAAAATGAGGTGAAAGAAGAGCGGCTGCGTTACTGGACGGCGGCACTCGCCGCGCCGCAACCTGGCTGTTTCGTCTTGTTGGCCCAGAGAAGAATGAGCCCCCTGGGCTTCGTTGCCGTCAGGCGGCCCGGGGAACCGGGCTACGACGCCGATATCGACAACCTCCATATTGTTCCGGGCCGGCGTGGCGGCGGGGTGGGACGGCGGTTGCTGGGCGCGGCGGCTGCAAGGCTGCTGGCCGACGGGGCAATTTCGGCCTGCCTGCGGGTCTATGACGGCAACAAGGCAGCGGCGCGGTTCTATCGGCGGCTAGGTGGCGTGGCGGACGCCACCGGCATCGACCCCTTCGCCGGGGCCGATATGCCGGATACCCGCTATGGCTGGCGCGACCTGGCGGCGCTGGCCGCAGCCTGCAAGGGATAGCGGCGTTCCCTTGACATCTCGGCGAGAATATCAGATATTTCTGTCATGACAGAAATAACGAACAAACTCGACGACACATCCGAACTCCCCGCCTCGGTGCAACGCTTCGTGCTGCAATGGGGCGATCTGGGCGGGCAGTGGGGGGTCAACCGCTCGGTGGCGCAGATCCATGCGCTGCTCTATCTGTCGGAACGGCCGCTGACGGCGGAAGAAATTGCCGAGACGCTGCGCATGGCGCGTTCCAACGTCTCCAACTCCATCAAGGAACTGCTGGGCTGGAAGCTGATCCGCCGCGTGCCGGTAATGGGCGACCGCCGCGACCATTTCGAGGCCGAGACCGATATCTGGGAGATGGTCACCCGGATCGCCGCGGGCCGCAAGGAGCGCGAGATCGACCCGGCCGCCGCCGCCCTGCGCGCCTGCCTGGAGGAGGCGAAGGCCGACCCCCGCATCGGTCCGGTGGCGATGAAGCGCCTGGCCGGCATGCTGGAATTCGTCGAGACCATCAACCGCTGGTACGAACAGATGCTGCGCGTACCGCAGAGCAAGCTGACCGGCCTGATCCGGATGGGATCAAAGGTGGTGAACATCCTGACGCCGGGCGGCCGCAAGGACGGGGAAAAGGCCGAGTAGCGGCGGTTCGTTTTTTTTGATCCTGAATTTCTCTTTTTACAGAAATAACGAACATGACAAAAATAGAACAGATGGCGACAAAGTAGAGGGCTTATCGGGAAGAAGGGCGGCCGGCGAAGACTGAACTGGCATCATACCCGCTTGGCGATCTGCGCTTCCGGGCGTTGCT
>JBFFGY010000112.1:0-8085 GCA_041557215.1 Alphaproteobacteria bacterium | reverse complement strand
GTCAGAGGATGGTCGCGGTAAAGGGGCGTCTTCGGTGGCATCGATTCGTCCAACGTGCAGCCGGCGAGCATGAAAACAGCGACAAATGACAGCAGCCAGAGCCGATGCAAAATTTTCATGCTATGCCTCCGCTGCGGACAGAATAGCCCTCAGCAGAACATCGCATCCCGCCGCAAGGTCTTCCGGCGTGGCGCTTTCGGTCTCATTGTGGCTGATGCCGTCCTCGCAGGGAACGAAGATCATCGCCGTCGGCGCCACCCGGTTTATATAGCAGGCGTCGTGGCCGGCGCCCGAAACGATCTCCATATGCGGATAGCCGGCTTCCGTTGCGGCGGTCCGCACGGCCTCAACCTGTTCCGGATCGAAAGCCACCGTCGGCGTATGGCCGGTGACCTCGATTGTCACTTCCAGGCCCAGTTCCTCTGCAATCCGCCGGCATGTTTCGCGCACGGCGCCATCCATGGCCGACAGCGTTTCCGGAACTGGATGGCGGCAATCAACGGTGAACCAGACCTGGCCGGGGATGACGTTGCGCGACCCGGGCGACACTTGCGCCATGCCCACGGTGGTGACTCCGCCCGGCGTATCAAGTGCTAACCGGTTTATTTCGCCCATCATGCGCGCGGCGCCCACCATCGGGTCGCGCCGCCGGTTCATCGGTGTGGAGCCGGCATGCGATTCCATACCCGTGACAGTGATGTCGTACCAGTAAAGCCCCTGCGCGCCCGTCACCACGCCAATGGTCTTGCCCTCGGCCTCCAGGATCGGGCCCTGCTCGATATGGGCCTCGAAATAGGCACGGATCGGCATGCCGCCACAGGGTTCCTCGCCGGCATAGCCGATTCGCGAGAGCTCGTCGCCGATGGTCCGGCCGTCTAGGTTGCGGCATTCCAGGCCCTGCTCCAGCGTATAGACTCCTGCAAACACGCCGGATGCGATCATCGACGGGGCGAAACGCGACCCTTCTTCATTGGTCCAGACGGCAACTTCCACCGGCGCATCTGTTTCATAGCCGTGATCGTTTAATGCCCGGACCACCTCCAGCCCGGCCAGCACACCGTATACCCCGTCGAACTTACCGCCGGTGGGCTGGGTGTCCAGGTGGCTGCCGGTAACCACCGGCGGCAGATCGTCCCGTTTCCCGGGACGGCGGGCGAAGATATTGCCCATCCGGTCGACACGGATGTTGCATCCGGCTTCGCGGCACCATCGTACGAAGAGGTCGCGGCCCTCCCGGTCCAGGTCGGTCAATGCCAGCCGGCAGTTCCCGCCCTTCTCGGTCGCCCCGATTTTGGCCATTTCCATCAGGCTGTCCCACAGCCGCGCCCCGTCGATCGCTATGTTGCGCATATTGCCCCCGTTTAGGATTTGCGCATCGACAATAGCGAGTGTGTTCCGCGGTTTCTATAGGCTGAAAAAACGAGA
This sequence comes from Alphaproteobacteria bacterium, assembly GCA_041557215.1. Taxonomy (GTDB): domain Bacteria; phylum Pseudomonadota; class Alphaproteobacteria; order UBA8366; family JADFVY01; genus JADFVY01. The sequence goes on along the minus strand of JBFFGY010000112.1, from coordinate 6,660 downwards.
GCCCGGCATATGGCCGGGCTCGATCGCATTTATGAAATGGTGGAGCCGAGGGGAGTCGAACCCCTGACCTCTTGAATGCCATTCAAGCGCTCTCCCAACTGAGCTACGGCCCCATGGGTATGCCGGCGGGTGTCTCTTGCCCCCGGCAAAGTCGGCACCGTTATAAGGCTGCCGAACGGCGGCGCAAGCGAAAAATGACATTCCCGCCCATCGCCGCCTTCATTTTTCAGGTTTCGTCGTCTTTATCGCTGCCGGTCTCGATGACCGATCCCACGTCATCGTCTTCGAGGTCGCTGGCATCCTCCAGAACATCGTCGTCGTCGTCGATCAGGGTGTCGTCGTCATCGACCTCCAATTCGTCTTCGGTCGCCACGGGTTCCTTCTTGGGGGCCTCTGCCTCTTCGGCTCCTTTCATTTTTCGTGATTTCAAAATTGCTTCGGGGTCGAATACCGCCTCGCATTTCGGGCACACGATCGGGTCGCGCCGCAAGTCATAGAACGGCGTGCTGCAGCTCTGGCAAATCCGTTTCGTACCCCATTCGGGTTTGGCCAAGGTCCTCACTCCTCTTCGTATGCCGGTGCGGCTTTTGCGACTATGCAGGCAATTGCCACGGCTTTCCCGGCCTGTCAACGATTTGACCGGCGCGGGCCGGTTCAGATAAATTTCGTTCCATTGCCCAGCTTTCGCAAGCCCCAATCGAACCCTGTTCCATCCGGGTTCTTTATGCTACAGGCTTCGCCGCACCGGGAACGGTGCGGCAAATAGTCGATAGAGGCCTTTGATGCAACCCTTGAAATCCAGCATTTCGACCCCCCTGGCGGGCGAAATACGGGTTCCCGGCGACAAATCCATATCCCACCGTTCGCTGCTGATCGGCGCGCTGGCGCTGGGCGAGACTGTAATAGAGGGCCTGCTCGAAGGCGAGGATGTGCTGTGTACGGCCGATGCTTTGCGCGGCTTGGGCGTTGAGGTGATGCGCGGCGACGACGGAGTCTGGCGCGTACAAGGCGTTGGTCTCGGCGGATTGTCCGAACCGTCGCGAATTCTCGATATGGGTAATTCCGGCACGGCCGCGCGATTGTTGATGGGGGTCCTGGCCAGCCATCCGCTGATCGCGTTCCTGACCGGCGATGCCTCGCTCTGCCGCCGACCCATGGCGCGGGTCCAGGTTCCACTGGAATGGTTCGGCGCCCGGATCGTGGCGCGTGAAGGCGGCCGCATGCCACTCGCTATTGCCGGCACCGGCGAGCCTGTGCCGGTCACCTATCGTTTGCCTGTGGCCTCGGCGCAGGTGAAGTCGGCGGTCCTGCTGGCCGGACTGAACACGCCAGGTAAGACCACCGCCATCGAATCCCAGCCGACGCGCGACCATACCGAACGGATGCTGCGCTATTTCGGGGCCGAGGTCGATACCGTGCGGGAAGCGGATGGTGCGCTGGCCGTGACGGTAACCGGGCAGCCGGAATTGATTGGACGAAACATCCAGGTGCCCGCCGATATCAGCTCCGCCGCCTTTCCCATCGTGGCGGCACTGGTCGTGCCGGGCTCCGAGGTCACTCTGACCGATGTCGGCATGAATCCGCTCCGCACCGGCCTGGTGGACACTCTGCTGGAGATGGGGGCCGATATCGAAATCCGGAATCCCCGCGACGTTGCCGGCGAACCCGTTGCCGACTTGCGGGTGCGGGCAGGTCGGCTAAAGGGGGTGAAAGTGCCGGCGTCGCGCGCGCCCTCGATGATCGACGAGTATCCGGTTCTGGCCGTCGCGGCGGCCGTGGCCGAAGGAACCACCGTCATGGACGGACTGGCGGAACTCAGGGTCAAGGAAAGCGACCGGCTTGCCGCGATGGCCCGGGGCCTGGCGGCTTGCGGCGTTAAGGTCGAAGAGGGCAAGGACAGCCTGATCGTCCACGGATGCGGCGGCCTGGTGCCAGGTGGCGGCGAGATCGAGACCGACCTCGATCATCGAATTGCCATGTCTTTCCTTGTCTTGGGTATGGCGGCAAAGCAGCCTGTCGTCATCGATGACGCCGAGCCCATCGAAACCAGCTTCCCCCGGTTTGTCGAACTCTTGAACGGGCTTGGCGCGGCGATTGACCCGGTGGAGCCGGCCGCATGATCATAGCGGTCGATGGCCCGGCGGCTTCGGGCAAGGGTACGCTGGCGCGGCGCGTAGCCAACGAACTGGGATACGCCTATCTCGATACGGGGAAACTTTACCGGGCCGTGGGGTTGTCGGTGCTGCGCGCCGGTCGCGATCCGACTGACGCGGCAATGGCCGCGAAGGCGGCGCGCGGGCTTGACGCCGCCGGGCTGGACGATCCGGAACTCTCCGGCGACCGGGCGGCGCAGGCGGCCTCCAAAGTGGGGTCCATCCCTGCCGTCCGTGCGGCCCTTCTGGAATTCCAGCGCGCCTTCTCCCGGCGGAAGCCGGGTGCGGTGCTGGATGGCCGGGATATCGGCACCGTGGTCTGCCCCGATGCCGATATCAAGCTCTATGTGACGGCTAGCGACGAGATTCGCGCAGAAAGGCGGCATAAGGAGTTGCTTGAACGAGGCGAGGCCAGTATATATGCGCGCGTTCTGCAGGATTTGAAGGAACGAGACGCCCGCGATAGCGCGCGTAGCGTTGCACCGATGAAGCCGGCGGAGGATGCGGTGGTGATAGATACCACCGGGCTTGATGCCGAGGCGGCTTTTGCCGAGGCGATGGGATACATCCGTGCCGCCAAGGCCCAGCTTGGAGAATCCTCGGAGCAGTAAGGGACGGAGATGCGTCATTGTGGCCCGATCGGTGATCGGTCGCGGTGACGTAAATTATTGATCAAAGACCGCCGGAGACAACCGGCCGGCCGGATAAAACGACTGATTTGAAAGGACCGCAGAAAAAATGGCTAATGCGCAGGAAAAAGAAAGTTTTGCAGCGCTGCTAGAGGAATCCCTCGTATCGAATGAGGGTCTGGAAGGCTCGGTTATCCCGGGCACCGTCGTCCGCATCGACAGCGACCATGTGACCATCGATGTCGGGCTGAAGGCCGAAGGCCGCGTTGCCGTCAAGGAATTCGCCCCTCCGGGGCAGAAGCCGGAACTGAAGCCCGGCGATATCGTCGAGGTCTTCCTCGAGCGTATGGAAGACCGCAATGGCGAGGTCATGCTGTCGCGCGAGAAGGCTCGCCGCGAAGAGGCCTGGGGCCAGCTGGAAGTGGCCTTCAACAAGAACGAACGCGTTACCGGCGTTATCTACAACCGGGTCAAGGGCGGCTTCACCGTCGACCTGTCCGGTGTAAGCGCCTTCCTGCCGGGCAGCCAGGTGGATATCCGCCCGGTTCGCGACGTGACCCCACTGATGGGCAATCCGCAGCCCTTCCAGATCCTCAAGATGGATCGCGCCCGGGGCAATATCGTGGTGTCGCGCCGCGCCGTGCTTGAGGAAAGCCGCGCCGAGGCCCGCAGCGAACTGATTGAGAACCTGAAAGAGGGCCAGGTCCTGCAGGGCGTGGTCAAGAACATCACCGATTACGGTGCGTTCGTGGATCTCGGCGGTGTCGACGGCCTGCTGCATGTCACCGACATTGCCTGGCAGCGCATCAACCATCCGTCCGAGGCCCTGCAGATCGGCCAGACGGTCGATGTCCAGGTTATCCGCTTCAACCCGGAAACCCAGCGCATCAGCCTTGGCATGAAGCAGCTCGAAGCCGATCCGTGGGATGGCGTCGATGCGAAATATCCGGTTGGCGCGAAGTTCACCGGGCGGGTCACCAACATCGCCGACTACGGCGCCTTCGTTGAGTTGGAGCCGGGCATCGAGGGCCTGGTCCACGTCTCCGAGATGAGCTGGACCAAGAAGAACGTCCATCCGGGCAAGATCGTTTCCACCAGCCAGGAAGTCGAGGTCATGGTGCTGGATGTCGATCCGCAGAAGCGGCGCATCAGCCTGGGTCTCAAGCAGTGCCTGGACAATCCGTGGGAAAGCTTCATGGCGGAGCACCCCGCGGGTACCGAGCTGGAAGGCGAGATCAAGAACATCACCGAGTTTGGCCTGTTTGTCGGCCTGCCCGGCGAGATCGACGGCATGGTTCACATGTCGGATATCAGCTGGGAGAAATCGGGCGAAGACGCAATCGCCGAGTACAACAAGGGTGATATCGTTCAGGTCAAGGTGCTTGATATCGACGTTTCCAAGGAGCGTATCAGCCTGGGCATCAAGCAGCTCAGCGAAGACGTGGTCGGCGCCAGCATCGAGGGAATCAAGAAGGGCGGCATCGTTACCTGTACGGTTTCCAGGGTAATGGACAACGGCATCGAGGTCATGGTCAACGAGACGGTCCCCGGCTTCATCCGCAAGGCCGACCTGTCGCGTGAGCGTTCCGAACAGCGTCCGGACCGTTTCGCGGTAGGCGAAAAGGTGGATGCCAAGGTGACGTCGATGGACAAATCGGGCCGCAAGGTCAATCTGTCGATCAAGGCGCGCGAAGTCGAGGAAGAGAAAAAGGCCATGGAAGAGTATGGCAGCTCCGACTCCGGTGCTTCTCTCGGCGACATCCTGGGTGCTGCGATCAAGTCCAAGCAGGCCGAACAGACGGAAGATTCCGGCGACAAGTAACCCGCCGACGATCTGTCAGGGGCAGCGGCCCGCCCCCGTGGCGGGCCGTTTTTCCATTCGCATCCGCAACAAAATTGAATAGTCGTTTGTTTCGTGTGGGTTAACGCTTGACGGTTCTCTCTAGCTTTGGCACGTTTCTCCATCGACAGGGTGCAGGGGTCGCACATACCCGCGCGGACCTGCTGAAAAGGCTTTGCCTGACAAAAAAACAAGGGCGTCCCGGATGACAAAATCTGAGTTGGTACAAAGACTGGCGGAAAGTCACCCGCATCTCTATCACAGGGATGTGGAGCGCATTGTTGGAACGGTTTTCGAGGAAATCGCTGCCGCGCTCGAGCGTGGCGACCGTGTGGAGTTGCGTGGATTCGGCACATTCTCGGTCAAGCATCGGGATGCGCGTGTCGGCCGGAATCCGCGGACTGGCGATGCCGTTGAGGTCGCTCCCAAGACGGTGCCTTTCTTCAAGACCGGAAAGCAGTTGCGCGATCTCGTGAATAACGGCTCAAGTTGAGACCAGGGCGACGGACCGCCGATCGATGAAGCTTATCTATTGGTTGATTGCCGGACCATTGACCGCCTTGGCGGTTCTGTTCGCACTGTCCAACCGTGCGAGCGTAGAGCTTTCAATCTGGCCGTTGCCTTTTACGCTGCCGGCCCCGGTATATTTGGTAGCCCTCGGCGGCCTGGCGGTCGGGTTCCTTGCCGGCGGGGTCGTGGCTTGGTTCGGGGCCGGGCGAATCCGTGCAAGGGCAAGATCGGCGGAGCGCACGGTTCGGGCGCGCGATGTTGAACTCGAGGATTTGCGCCGCAAGGTAAAGGAAGCCGAGATCGCGCAGGCGCGTCAGACCGCTGGCCCCTCCGCTCCCACCCGGCCGGAATCCAGGCTCCCGGCGCCGGCGCGCCCCGCCCCCCACTAAGGGTTCCTTCGGAAAAACGGTTTCCCCGACACGGCCAGCTGGTGTAAACCGCAGGCGCGTTGGCCATCGGGGGAGCATCCATGACGACAGAAACACGAAATCCCATCCTGGTTGCGATCGACACTCAGGAAGTTGAACGCGCCCGGGAACTGGCGCAATCGCTAACCGGTGAGGTGGGCGGCATCAAGCTCGGCCTGGAATTCTTCAACGCCAACGGTCCATCCGGCGTGGCGGAAGTCGCGGGTGGCCGGGGCGACCTGTTCCTCGATCTCAAATATCACGACATCCCCAACACGGTCGCCGGCGCGGTCCGCGCGGCCATGAAGCTGCAACCGATGATCCTGAACGTCCATGCCGGCGGCGGTCCCGCCATGATGAAGGCCGCGCTGGAGGCCGCCGAAACCGAATCGGCGCGGCTGGGATGCGCATGTCCGAAGCTCATCGCGGTCACGGTGCTCACCAGCATGGACGACGAGGATTTGTCCGCTGTTGGCCAGCAGGGACCGGCGGCCGAACAAGTGGTTCGGCTGGCGAAGCTGACGCAGGATTGCGGATTGGACGGCGTCGTCTGTTCGCCCCGCGAAATTGCGGCAATCCGCGCCGCTAGCGGGCCGGACTTTACCCTGGTCGTGCCCGGAATTCGCCCTGCGGGCGCTGCGGTGGGCGATCAGAAAAGGGTTATGACCCCGCGCGAGGCCATCGATGCCGGCGCCGACTGGCTGGTGATCGGCCGTCCGATAACAGGCGCGCCCGATCCGGCGGCGGCGGCGCGGGAAATCCTTTGGGAACTGGCATGACGGTACGCGCAAAGATTTGTGGGCTCAACGACCCGACGGCGGTTGAGGCGGCGGTCGAAGGCGGGGCGGCATTTGTTGGCTTTGTCTTCTATCCCCCGAGCCCGCGCGCCGTTACCCCCGACAGGGCGGCGGAATTGGCCGCGCATGTACCGGCTGCCGTCGGCAAGGTCGGGCTGTTCGTCAATGCCGGGGATGATGAGATCGATGCGGTGCTGGCCATGACCCCGCTGGATATGCTGCAGCTGCATGGCAGCGAGTCGCCGGAACGCGTGGCAGAACTTCGCCGGCGCACCGGGTTGAAAGTCATGCAGGTATTCAAGCTGGCCGGGCCCGAAGACCTTG
>JBFFGY010000111.1:0-8100 GCA_041557215.1 Alphaproteobacteria bacterium | reverse complement strand
GGCCAGCTTCACCGCCTGGGTACGGTTGGGTACGCCGATCTTTTTATAGACCCGGCGCAAATGAAGCTTGATCGTCACTTCCTCCACGCCGAGTTCCTGCCCGATCTCGCGGTTGGAAATTCCCTTCACCAATGCCCGGAGAACATCCACTTCCCGCGGCGAAAGGCCGGTCCGCAGAATAAAATCGGCGGCGTCATCCTCGTTCGCCAAGCCAGCGGAGCCATGCGTTGCCATATTTTCGTACAACTCCGCCGGAATGAATTTCTCACCGACCTGCATCAGCTTGATCGCATGGAAAAATGCCGGCGCCGACATGCTTTTGGGGATAAAGCCGGCCGCGCCGCTGGCCAGCGCATTGGTGGCCAACCTCATATCGGGCGATCCGGAAAAAATGGCGCAGGGCACTTGCGGGTTCTTGTCGCGCAACCGCGAAAGCCCTTGGACACCGTTCATTCCCGGCAGGTCGTAGTCTACCAGCACGATTTCGACCGCCTTGTCGTTTTCCAGCTTGTCCAGGGCATCGTCGAGCGTGCCGGCCTGCAAGACCTCTGCGTCGGCTTCGTTTTCCTTTACCAGCTGCGTCAATGCGTTAGCCAGCAATTGGTGGTCATCGGCAATCAGTATTTTCATATGTTTAGCGCACCCTTCTTGTGACCTTCCGGTCCTCGCTGATATTGCTGAATTTCCGCCTAATCCTTTAAGGCGCAGCGGATATTTACAACTATCGGCTATCTATATACCACAGTATATGTATAGAGATTAATATAAATTTTCCCGTAATGCGTGGGCGAATGGAAGTTTATAATCGGTGCCCGCGACGACTGGCCGCATCAGAGCGATCTTGCCTTGAAATCGGTGATATTGTCCCTAGCTCTCGGGTCGAGAAGTAGTCTCTTAGAACGCAAACGATTATGGACATCTCCATGCTGCGCAAAACCGTGTTTATTGGTCTTCTTACTTTTCTTGCAGGCGTTGCCCAGGCGCAAGCGCAATACCGGGTGACGGCCAGCGAGCTGGATGACCGCAAGGCCGTTTTCGGGACCGTCCAAACAGTCGATATGATCGCGGCCCGCGCCCGCATCGGCGGGACGGTATCCACCCTCTCAGTCGACGAGGGTGCCGCGGTAAAGGCGCGAGAAGTCATCGCAACTGTCGATGATCCGAAATTGCGCCTTCAGTTGGCGTCGGTGGACGCACGCATCCGGGCCGTTGAAGCGCAGTTGGGTCTGGCGCGAACAGAGCTGGAGCGAATCATAAAACTACGGACAAGCGGCACCGTCAGTCAGGCCAGGCTTGACGAGGCACAGACGAACCTGAGTGTCGTGGCGGGAAATCGGGCGGCTTTGATCGCCGAGCGCGCAGTGTTACAGCAGCAGATGTCGGAAGGCGAGGTTCTCGCGCCAGCCGACGGCCGTGTGCTTCACGTAAATATAACGTTAGGCGCCGTAATCATGCCGGGCGAGTCCGTGGCCGTAATCGCCGCCGAGCGTTATGTCCTGCGAATCGAACTGCCGGAACGGCATGCGCGCTTCATCAAGGCGGGGGATCAGGTTCTGGTTGGCGAACGAGGCCTTGAGGCAGGCCCGCAGCACACCCTCCGCTCGGGGACCATTGTACAAGTATATCCGGAAATGGCGAACGGCCGCGTGGTTGCCGATGTCGAAACTCCCAACCTCGGCGACTATTTCGTCGGCGAACGCACGCTCGTCTATGTCGCAACCGGCAAGCGGAAAACCATCATGGTCCCGGCGGAATATCTGCATCAACGTTATGGTGTGGCGTTCGTCCGGGTAGAGGGCGCAGGCGAGGTCATGGTGCAGCCAGGCCAGAGAATCGGCGACAATATCGAAATCCTGTCCGGGCTGAAGCCGGGCGACATCCTGTTGCAGCACTGACCCGCACGGAGCAACCGAAATGGACCTTGGTATAGCTGGACGCCTGACGCGCGCTTCCATTGCGTCGCCCCTGACGCCGCTGTTGCTGATCGCGTCGGTTCTGGTCGGGTTGTTGGCCTTGGCCGTGCTGCCGCGCGAAGAGGAGCCGCAGATCAGCGTGCCGATGGTAGACATCCTGGTGCCCGCCAACGGCCTAAAGGCCGAGGACGCGGTCGAGCTCGTCACAAAGCCGCTGGAGGATATCGTCAAGGGCATCGACGGCGTGGAGCATGTTTACTCGCAGTCGATGGACGATCAGGTCATCGTGACCGCGCGTTTCTTCGTGGGAACGTCGTCCGATACCGCCATCCTGCGCGTTCACGAAGAAATCAACGCGAATCTGTCGAGCATCCCGCTTGGCATTCCCCAGCCCCTGATCGCCGGCCGGGGCATCAATGACGTGGCGATCGTGACGCTGACGCTGGCGCCGCGAAGCGACCTGCCGGCCGCGGCGGCGGAAAGGTGGGACGACAACGCGCTGTACAATATCGCCGAGGAACTGCTGCACGAGTTGATCAAGGTTGAGGATGTCGGTCTCACCTATATCGCCGGCGGCCGCCCCGATCAGATTCGTGTCGAGCCGGATCCGGAACGCCTGTCGCTCTACGGCGTTACGCTGAACAGGTTGGTCGAGAAGATAGAGAATGCCAATCGCTCCTTCGTCGTCGGCCGAGTTCGCAGCAACGATGCTGACATGCCGGTTGTGGCCGGCCAGACGCTGAGCGGCATGCCCGATATCGGGCTGCTGGTCATCACCACCCACGATGGGCGGCCGGTCTATGTCAAGGATGTGGCCAATATCGTGGTTGGCGCAGCGCCGCTGGAACATCAGGCCTGGCACATCGAACCATCCGCCAAGGACGATCTGCGGGTAATGCCGACCGTGACCCTGGCCATCGCAAAGCGCGAGGGGGCCAATGCAGTCGTGGTGGCCGACCACTTGCTGGAACGGCTGGAGACGGTTCGCGGCGAGCTGGTGCCCGAGAACATATCGGTCCATGTGACCCGGAATTACGGCGAAACCGCATTGGAGAAGGCGGACGAACTGCTTCTGCATCTGGGCATCGCTACCGTCAGCATAGTGATCCTGATCGGATTTTTCGTGGGCTGGCGCGAAAGCGGCGTCGTCTTCGTGATTATTCCGACCACGATCCTGCTGACCTTCTTCGCCTCGCACCTGATGGGATACACGATTAACCGAGTAAGCCTTTTTGCACTCATCTTCTCGATCGGCATCCTGGTGGACGATGCAATCGTGGTGGTGGAAAACATCGTCCGCCACTGGCGCATGAAGCCCGGAGGAGATCTCGTAACGACGGCGATCCAGGCCGTGGCGGAGGTCGGCAACCCGACCATCGTTGCAACCCTGACCGTTATTGCGGCGCTATTGCCAATGATGTTCGTCAGCGGGCTGATGGGGCCCTATATGGCGCCGATCCCGGCCAATGCCAGCGCAGCCATGCTGTTCAGTTTCTTCGTCGCGGTGATGATCGCACCCTGGCTCTTGCTGAAACTGGGGGGCGGAAAGCATGCAGCGGCGAACGGAGGGCACGACCATGAGGGTTGGCTTGGCAAGCTTTACCGGAAAGCCGCCCCGCCGGTGCTGAAGAGCAAGGCGCGGGTATGGGCGTTCCTTCTGATTGTCGGCATCGCCACTATTGCTTCGACAATACTGTTCGCAACCCGCGACGTCACGGTGAAGCTGCTGCCGTTCGACAACAAATCGGAATTGCAGGTCATCGTAGACCTGCCGGAAGGGTCAAGCCTTGAGGCCACCCAGCGGGTCTTGTTGGCGGCTGCCCGCGAACTGGCCGACCTGCCGGAGCTGTCGCATATCCAGGCCTACGCGGGAACGGCAGCGCCGTTCAACTTCAACGGACTGGTGCGCCATTACTATCTTCGCTCTTCGCCCGAAATGGGGGACCTGCAGGTAAACCTCAAACCCAAGCATGACCGGGACCGCGCAAGCCACGAGATTGCACTGGACATCCGCGAACGGCTTTCCACGCTCGATGTTCCGGAGGGAACCTCGGTCAAGGTTGTTGAGGTTCCCCCGGGACCGCCGGTTCTTTCAACATTGCTGGCCGAAATTTACGGCCCTGACGCCGAAACCCGCCGGGAATATGCTGCTGCCGTGCGCAAGGCCTTCGAACAGGTCGATTTCGTGGTCGATGTCGATGACAGCTTCGGCCAGCCGACCCGGCGTCTGCGGCTGTCGATCGACCAGGACAACCTGGAATACCATAGTGTGGAGGAAGAGGCCGTCTATGACACCATTGCCGCCCTGTTCGGCGGCGTCAGCGTCGGCTATTCGCATCGCGGCAGCGGCGCCAACCCGGTGGAAATAGCCATTCGCTTGCCAAAAGCCGATCTAAGTCCGACGGAGAGACTGCTCAGCACGCCCGTGCCGGGGCGCAGGGGCATCGTGGAACTGGGCGATGTGGTGGCCTGGAAATATGAGGATGCATCCTACCCCCTGTTCCGCCATAACGGCCGCTTCGCGGAAATGGTAATGGCCGACCTGGCCGGGCAGTACGAGGCTCCGATTTACGGCATGTTTGCCGTCGAGGACGCGGTCGCCGCGCTGGATTGGGGTGAGGATGGACCGCCCGTCATCAGCTATCGAGGCCAGCCCGAAGACGAATCCGGGGTTACCCTCCTGTGGGACGGCGAATGGGAAATCACCTGGACCACCTTCCGCGATATGGGTGGCGCTTTCATCGTGGCGCTGCTGGCAATCTATCTTCTGGTGGTCGGGCAGTTCCGCAGCTTCAAGCTGCCGCTGGTGATCCTGACGCCGGTGCCGCTGACCCTGGTCGGTATCGTCATCGGCCACTGGCTGTTCGGAGCGCCCTTCAGCGCCACATCGATGATCGGCTTCATCGCGCTGGCGGGCATCATCGTGCGTAATTCGATCCTGCTGGTGGATTTCGTTCGCACCGAACGGGAGAAAGGCACGCCGCTGCGTCCGGCCCTGATCGAGGCCGGCGCCATCCGCTTCCAGCCGATTTTCCTGACGGCTGTGGCGGCAATGATCGGTGCGGCCTTCATCCTGGCCGACCCGATCTTCCTGGGGCTGGCGATCTCACTGGTCTTCGGGCTTGCCTCGTCGACGGCGCTGACCCTGCTGGTGATTCCGGCAATCTATATTGCCTTCCGCGACGATGGGTCGAAACTGCCCGGTGAATGAAGGGTCAGTCAGACTTCATGACGGAGGTTTCCCAGCCGTTGAACTTGGCGTTGCAGGCGTCGGCCAGATCCATCAGATCCAGGCAGGTATCGTCGATTGTTTCCTTTTCGACAGGCGTGTCGAGCCATATGCGCAGTTCGTAGGGCAACGCGTCCGCATTTTCGTCGCGGCTTTCACCGCGCACACCGTATCCCGCCGCTTCGACGGCCTTGCGGAACCGCTTGCGTGAGGATTCGTCGGAAAACTGGATCGAAAAATCGACCTCGCGGGAAATCGTATGGTCGTCCCCGTGCTCGGACAGGGTCCGCAACAGGCCATCATTCGCCAGGCCCTGCATCTCTTCGGCGTTGGGATAGAGGATCTTGAAGAAATCCTTCCATTCGGGATCGCTCTTTGCGCTGAACTGGAATCGGTAATCGTTGAACGCCGCCAGGCCTGCATTGATTCGTTCCCGGGCGATATTGGCGTTTGGCACATAACAGAAATAGACCACCATTCCGCCACTGGTGATGCGCCCGACATATCGCCCGCTCAACTCCTTGCTGGCGATTCGGGCAAGGGCATCCTCCACCCCGGCGATCGGGCCATCGAGTTCCTTACGGCTGGGAAATCCATCGGCATCCGGCTGACTCAACCGCATGGCGATCAGGCAAAGATGGGCATCCTTGCCGCCGCCCAGCGGGCGCGCATCCACATCCAGCGAGATCAAGGCGGGCTTGCCGCCCTCGTTGCGGATGAACACGTTCCAGCCCGATACCATTGCAAATCCTTTCATTTAATTGCCGTGGATATAAGGGACCGGGGCAGCGGGGTAAACCCGTGCGGAAGTTTTATCGCTCGAGATCAAATGGGCATTCGCCTCTGAAAGGCAACTCTGTGGCGCAATCCGGACGGTTTCTGGCGGTCGCTCGTGGAATCCGTTACCCTGTCCGCAGCGAGGAGGCAGAAATGCGTATCGTTATCGAACCGAAAGACTTCCGGAGACTAAGCCCCGAGACGCAGCGCGAGCTGATCGCCAAATTCGCCGATCCAAAATTGCTGCAGGCCAAGAGGAGTGCGACCAGCACGCAAACAAGCTGGAAAAAGCCGGTGGACCTGAACAAGGATCTGGCACAGCGCCTGGTACACGGTCTGTCGGAAAACCACCGCAAACGGCTGGAGATATTTGCCACCAATAACGGACGCGCCCGCATGAAGGAACTGCTGGAGGTAACCGGCGACAGCCAGTGGCGCGCCCTGTCGCTGTTCGAAGGCGCGATGACGCGCCGTTTGCGCCGCCTGATCGGCGATGTCGAGAAGAAAGCCCATCTGATCGGCTGGGACTATGACTCGACCGTGTGGGACAAGGACCACAAGGAAATCGAGGACGGCGTCTATTACGTAACCCCGAGGACAGCGAAGGCGCTGAAAGCCGTTCTGCTGGGCTAGGGCCTTTTCCGGCTAGATTCAATCGTTCTGACGCGGCGATTTCGGTTCGGGGACAGGAGCGGTCCGAAGAGCGTAGCGGGGCTACGGTCGAGGGCCGCAACGCCGCCCCGGACCGAAAGCGCCGCGTCCCTGCGGGTTGCCGTGCGGTGTCCATCCGCTGCGTTATCCCGATTGCCCGATGCGCCGGCATCGCGCCGCGCGGGATGCCTGACGGACTCGACACCGCACGAAAACAGAGCGGTTCAATGTAGCCGGAAAAGGCTCTAGGCGAGTTCTCGCACCGCCAGTTCTGCGCCCGGCCGGCCGTAATAATAACCATTGGATGGCGGGGCGAAGTCGGCCGCGCCGAGGATGGCGTCGCGCGCGCGCTCCGGATCGCAGTCGCCGTCGAGCAATCCACGCCAGGCCTGGGCGATCGCAACCATATCGACATTGTGCGACGACAGGCGGAACCGCGTGATACCTATGTCGAGCAGCTCGGCCGCCTCGGCGCTGAGTTCCGTGATCGAATGCGAAAGCGTCTGGATGCCGTTGACGGCGAGGAAGTTTTCCCCGTCCAGCGTATCGACCGCCATCCCGTCGGGATCGCGGTCGCAGACATACTGGCAGCCGTCCTTATGCAACCCGTGCGCCCGTGCATGGTAGCAGCGGGCCGACAGGGCCAGCGGCATGCGCCCGAACACCTGGACTTCAAGCTCGGCGCCGTTGGCCGCTTCCGCCAGGCGGGCGATGGCCTCGCGCGGCAATTCCGGCGGCAGACAAATCCGGGTTGCGCCGCGATCCACCAGCCAGCGCAGGGTATCCTCATTATAGACATTGACCAGCGGTCCAATGGCATGCGGCCGCCCTTGCAGCAGCGGCAGGGCGGTAATGTCGTTGGCTTCCACCAGACCACCGCCCGATTCCGCAAGCTCTCGGGTCGCGGCCAGTTCCTTCTCGTCGGCGATCAACCCATAGCTGGACCAGACGACCTCCTTCCCGGCTTCGTCCAATGCCAGTGCCGCCTCGGCGAGGGCGGTTCCGATCAGCGGTTCCCGCTTCGGGCAGACGACCTCCCCCAGGCAGACCGTATCGACCGGGGCCTCTTTGGCAACCCGGCCATAGAATTCCGCCATCCGCGCCGCTGGCCAGTTGAACAGCAGGGGACCGAAAGTGAGTTTCACCGCGCTGCTCATCTCCATCCCTTTTCATATGCGCCGGTCGATTGCCGGTTGCCTTCGGTGATTTGCGACAGGTCTACAGCCTCCGAACGGTCACCGCGCGCGGCGGCATCCACCGCCTTGCGGAAAGCCGATACCACCTCGGCCACATAGGCCTTACCCCGCTGCCGGCCCTCGATCTTCAGGGCCGTGACCCCCGCATCCATCAGCGCCGGCAGGATGTTCGACACGTCCAGCGATGTCGGCTCCTCGAACAGGTAGGAATTGCGCCCGGCGGCGTTGAACCGGCCCTTGCAAAGTGTCGGGTAGCCTGCCGGCTCGCCAACGCGGAACTTGTTGATGGTGAAATCGCCCAGTCGCGAGACCATCTGCCCGCCGCGTTCCTCGT